>JAHECM010000069.1:0-1687 GCA_024641725.1 Limnohabitans sp.
TCAGGCGGCTTCAGACATGGGCTCAAATCGCCGCCGCTGCCATGTCGTCTGGCACCGGCCCCAATTGCCGCAGGGCTTGCAGGGCTTCAGCGTCGGTGCGGTACAGCCGCAGAAGGGGTGACTCGCTCAACTCGCCCGCCCGCTTGAGTGCGGTTTCTACCGGCAGCTTGATGCCGCAAATGTGCAGCGTGATGTGCTTGTTGCGCAGTTGGCTTTGCACTTGGGCAAAGGTCTCCACCCCGGTCACGTCGATGCGGTTGATCGGTTGGGCAAACAGACAAACGTGTTGCACCTCAGGGTGCTGCATCAGGTGTTCGGTCACGGCCTGTTCCAAGCCGTTGGCGGCGGCAAAGTCCAGCTCGGCGTCCATGCGCAGGGCGTACAGATTGGGGGCCAGTGGCGGCAACTTCCAGAGGTGGCGGTCGCGCAAAGAGCCGTCCGGGTGCAGGCCCACCTCAATGATGCGTGGGTGCAGCCGGGTGTGCAAGAAATGGCTCAGGCCCATGACCACGCCCGCCAGCACGCCCCAATAAAGGCGCGGAGCGGATGCCAGCGTGATGCCCAGCGTCAGCAAGGCGGTGGCCCCCTCAACGCGGTTGATTTTGAACAGCCGCACAAACGCCTGGGGTCGCAGCAGCCCCATGACTGCCGCCACCACAATCGCCGCCAGCACCGACTGCGGCACATGGTGCAGCACCGGCGTGAAAAACAGCAGGGTCAGCAAAATCACCACCACCGAAAACACGGTGGCCCAGCCCGATTGCGCCCCGGCATACAGGTTGAGGGCCGAGCGAGAAAACGACGAACTGGTCGCAAACGCACCGCACAAGCCCGAGGCCAGTTTGCCCAGGCCTTGCCCAATGAGGTCTTGGTCTTGGTCCCAGCGCTGGCCCTTGCGCTCGTTGTCCACCTTGGCGCTGGAGGCTGTCTCCAAAAAGCTCACCAGCGTGATGACCAGCGTGGGCAAGATGAGCTGCTGCAAAGTGGCCCAGTCCAAGGCGTGTGGCGCAAACAGCGCAGGCAAGCCCTGGGGCAGCGCGCCCACCACCGCCACGCCTTGTGCCTGCAAGCCCAGCGCCCAGCTCAGGCTCGCCGCCCCCAGCACCACCACCAACACGGTTGGAAACGTGGGCTTGAAGCGTTTGGCCAGCAGCAACACGGCCAAAGTCAGCAGCCCAAACGCCAAGCTCGGCAGGTTCAAGGTGCTCTGATCGGTCAGCGCAGCCCAGCCCCCGGTCATGCCCAACAGGGCGGGCAGTTGCGAGGACAAGATGATGATGGCCGCGCCCTGCGTGAAGGCGGTGAGCACCGGCGAGCTGACCAAGTTGAGCAACCAGCCAAAGCGGGCAAAACCCAGCCCGACTTGCAAGAGGCCACTGAGCAGCGAGAGCCAAACGGCCAAATTCACCCACTCGGCGCTGCCCGGCGTGGCCATGCCCGTGAGCGAGGCCGACACCAGCATGGCGGTGAGTGCCGTGGGCCCGACCGACAGGCGTGTGGAGGCACTGAACAGCACCGCCACCAGCGCAGGCAGCAGCGAGGCGTAAATGCCCGTGACCAATGGCATGCCCGCCAAAGCGGCATAAGCCACGCCTTGCGGGATGACCATCAAGCCCACGCTCAAGCCCGCAAACACCTCGCTGTGCAGCATGGACTTGTTGGGCCGGGGCCAGTTCAAAAAAGGCAG
>JAHECM010000069.1:1787-5299 GCA_024641725.1 Limnohabitans sp.
GGGATCGGCGGCATGGTGGCGTGCCAAGCCTCCCAGGCGCTGCGCAGGGCGGCCAGTTGCTCGGGCTGGCGCTTGGCCAGGTTGGCGCGTTCGCGCTCATCGGCCGGGATGTTGAACAGGTAGTCGTTGCCGTCCACCCGCAGGTACTTGTAGTCGCCCAAGCGCATGGCGCGTTGGCCACGGTGGTTCATGCGCCAGTGCAAGGGCCGCTCAAAAGTGTGTGTGGGCTGGCGCAGCACAGCGCTCAGAGAGACGCCGTCCAGGGGGTAGTCGGCATGGGCTGTTGCGCCGCCGAGTTCGAGCATCGTGGCCGACCAGTCCATGGTCAGGCAGTGCTGCTCGCTCACGCCGCCCGGGGCAATGCCAGCGGGCCAGTGTGCGATCCACGGCACGCGGATGCCGCCTTCGGTCAGGTCCATCTTGCCGCCCACCAGAGGCCAGTTGTCGCTGAAACGCTCACCGCCGTTGTCGCTGGTGAAGACGATCAGGGTGTTGTCCAGTTGCCCGGTTTTCTTCAAAGCGTCCACCACCCAACCAATGCCCTCGTCCATGTGGTGGATCATGCGGTGGTAGGTGTGGATGTTGCCGCCATCGAGGTGAAAAAGGTTGTCTTTGACTTGTGCCGCCAACGCATGGTCCTCACGCGTTTCCCAAGGCCAATGCGGGGCGGTGTAGTGCAGGCTCAAAAAGAAGGGCGTGCCCTGCGCTGCGCCGGGCGCCATGCGGTTCACAAAGTCCACGGCCTTGTTGGAAATCAAATCGGTCAGGTAGCCGTCTTCGTGCTTTTCTTCTTCGTTGGTGTACAGATCGTGCGTGCCGTTGTTGCTGGCGTGGCTGAAGTAGTCCACCCCGCCCGACATGGGGCCAAAGAATTCTTCATAACCCGATTGCAGGGGGCTGAAGTTGGGCGGGTAGCCCAGGTGCCATTTGCCCATCAGCGCGGTGCGGTAGCCGCTGCCCCTGAGCAGCGAGGGCAGCGTGGGGTGCTCGGGCGGCAGGCCCAGCGTGGTGCTGCCCTTGCTTTTGCTGTTGATCGGCTCTTCGGCCGCGCCGCGCAGGCGGTACTGGTAGCGCGCCGTCATGAGCGCAAAGCGGGTGGGCGAGCACACGGGCGAGTTGGCATAGCCCTGTGTGAACTTGAGGCCAGCTGCGGCCAATTGGTCGAGCACGGGCGAGACCTTGCCAAACTTCGCGTCACGCCCGCCGTAGCAGCCCAGGTCGGCAAAACCCAAGTCGTCGGCCACGATGAAGATGATGTTGGGGCGCTGTGCAGCAGTCGGTGTGGTGTGGGTCATGGACGCGTGGATGGGCTGGAGGTCTTGGGATGCCGTGAAGGGGTCAGGGGTCAATCGACCTTCATGCCGGTGGCGCGAATGACGCGGCCGTACTGGTCGAACAGCGCGGCCAGCCGCTTGTTGGCGGCTTCGCCGCTCAGGCCTTCGTAGGCCATGTCCAGATCGTTCAGGCGGGCTTGCAGTTCGGGGCGGGCCAGTGCATCGGTGATGGCTTTGGCCAGGGTCTGCATGAGGGGCTCAGGCGTGTTGCCCGGGGCCATGACGACGTAGAGCACTTCGCTTTCCAGCTCTTTGAAGCCGGCCTCGGCCACGGTGGGCACGTCGGGGGCCAGGCGCGAGCGCTTGCGGCTGGTCACGGCCAGCGCGGTGATTTTGTTGCCCTTGACTTGCGGCAGCATGCCCGGTGTGGCCAAGGTGCCGCCCTCGACCTCGCCGGCGACCACCGCCATCACGGCGGGCGAGTTGCCCCGGTAGGGCACATGCACCAAGCGCGTGGCGGCAGAGATGTTGGCCATGTTGACCCACAGGTGGCCGGGTGAGCCGTTGCCGCCAGAGCTGAAGTTCAGGCTGCGCTCGCGCGCAGCTTGCATGAAGTCCTTGGCTGTTTTGATGCCGGTGGCTGGGTGCACGCCCAGCAGCAGGCCTGAGCTGGAGATGATCAGCAGTGGCTTGAGGTCCGCCTGCTTGAAGGGCATGGCTTTGTAAATGTGCGGGTTGATGGTGTGGGTGGTGTCGATGCCCCACAGCAGGGTGTAGCCGTCGGCCGCTGACTTGGCCACCTGGTCGGCCCCCACATTGCCTGCGGCGCCCGGTTTGTTGTCCACCACGAAGGCTTGGCCAAACTGTTTTTGCAGCACATCGCCCACGGCGCGGGCCAAGATGTCGGACGGCCCACCGGGCGGAAAGCTGTTGACGAATTTGACCGGCTTGGCGGGCCAAGGGGCGGTTTGTGCGAGGGCGGCGGTGCCCAAAAAGAGGGCCAGGCTGCCCAGCAGGCAGGTGCGTCGAAAGGTGTTTTTCATGGTGAATTGTCTGAAAAGGGGGTGCTCAGTCCAGCTGCACGCCGGTGGCCTTGATCGGCTTTTCCCAGCGGGCCAGGTCGGCTTTTTGGGCGGCGGCCAAATCGGCTGAGTTGGAGCCAATCGGCTCCAAGCCCAGTTTGAACATCTTGTCTTTGATGGCCGGGTCGCGGGCGAACTTCATCATGGCTTTTTCAAGCCGCGTCAGGGCTTCGCCCTTGAGGCCTGCGGGGCCGTACATGGCGAACCAGGCAGTGGCCTCCATGTTGACGCCCGACTCCTTGAGAGTGGGCACCTCGGGCACTTGTGGGTCGCGCTGGCTGCCGGTCACGGCAATGATGCGCACTTTGCCCGTGCGGTGGAACTCGGCGGTCTCGGACACCACGTCAAATTTGTAGCCAATGTGCCCGCCCAGCAAGGCGTTGTTGGCGGGCGCGCCGCCTTGGAAGGGCACATGGTTGAGGTTGATGCCCGCTGACTGCTCCAGCAACACCCCCATGAAGTGGGGCAGGGTGCCTGCGCCCGGCGTGCCGTAGCTGGCGCTGGCCGGGTCGCTCTTGGCTTTGGCGACCATGTCGGCCACCGACTTGGCGTTGGTGGATGGGCCAGACACCACACCGAACTGGAAGCGGGCGATTTGCGAGACGGGCGTGAAGTCTTTGACCGCGTCGTAGTCGAGTTTTTTATAGACATGCGGGAACAGCACCATGGGCCCGCTGGGCAGCACCACCACGGTCTGGCCGTCCGGTTTGGCCACTTTGACCATGTTCAACGCAATGCGTCCGCCGGCGCCGGGTTTGTTGTCCACCACCACGGTGCTGAAGTCATCGCGCAGCGCATCGGCCACCATGCGGGCGATCACATCGGCCGAGCCACCGGGCGGAAAGCCCACCAAAATGCGCAGCGAGGGTTTGTCTTGCGCCGTGGCGCTGAGGCTGCCCAAGGCCAGTAAAGCGGCGGCCAGGGTGCGGCGTGTGGCGGATGTCATCGGTTGAGTCCTCTGTGATTGTGTTTGGGCCGAGATCTGACAATGATCTTGCAGTGATCTCGCCAAGTGTTGCGTCTTGTAAAGTCGTTAAAAGGTCTAGCCTCACAATGTAGTGTGCAAAATGCCTTGAATGCCCTCCAATACCCCGCTGAATCCCCCCTGAAAACCCTGATGCACTGGACGAATCCGTCACGCCTGCGGGCTTTGAGC
>JAHECM010000071.1 GCA_024641725.1 Limnohabitans sp.
AGCCGGGTGGCCAGAATGTCCAAGCGCTGGGCTTGGCCCTCTTGCTGCCGCTGCAAGCCTCGGCTCAGTCGGTGTTCTAAAACCGACAAAGCTTGCAGGTCGACGCCACGGTCGGGCGCGGCCATTTCGGCTGCGGCCGTGGGCGTGGGGGCGCGCACGTCAGCCACAAAGTCGGCGATGGTGAAGTCGGTTTCATGGCCCACACCGCAAATGAGTGGCACGGGGCTTTGGGCGATCCAGCGGGCCAGGTTTTCGTCGTTGAAAGCCCAGAGGTCTTCCATCGAGCCGCCCCCGCGCACCAGCAAAATCACGTCCACCGGGGGGCTCAAAGGGTTGTCTTCGGCGGTCAGGGCGTACAGGTTTTGCAAAGCCTGGGCCAGCGTGGCGGCAGCGCCCGCCCCTTGCACCAGCGCCGGGGCCATGCACACCGGAATGTGCGGCACGCGCCGCTGCAAGGCGGTCATCACGTCGTGCCAGGCAGCAGCGCCCAGCGAGGTGACCACGCCAATGGCGCGGGGCTGGGTGGGCAAGGCCCGTTTGCGGGCAGGGTCGAACAGCCCTTCGGCCTCGAGCTTGGCTTTGAGGCGCACAAACTGCTCAAACAAGGCCCCTTGCCCGGCGCGCTCCATCGATTCGACGATGAGTTGCAGGTCCCCCCGGGCTTCGTACACGCCCAAGCGCCCCCGCACTTCGACCAGTTCGCCGTCACGCGGGGCAAAGTCCATCAGGCTGGCCGCGCGCCGAAACATGGCGCAACGGATCTGACCCGTGTCGTCTTTGAGGGAGAAGTAGCAATGCCCGCTGGCAGCGCGCGAGAAGCCCGAAATCTCGCCGCGCACGGCCACGGGGTTGAACTGCGCATCCAGCGTGTCCGCCACGGCGCGGCACAGCGCCGAAACCGTCCATGCACGCGGCTTCAAACCGTGGTCGAGGGCCTTCAAGCCAGTCTCCACGGGTGTTTCACGGCCATTTGGGCTGCCAAAGCGCATGTTCTCATTGCAAGTACTCCACAGATCTCAGTCACCGGTTCACATGTTTCTCAAAATCTCAAACGGACTTTGAAGAATATTTCAAGTCATTGATTTATATGGAGTTTTTTTAAAAACCCCCGCATCGCACAGGCTTTTTTTGAAAACCAAGGAATTGAAAAAACTCAAAAAATCAAAGTTCTTCACAAAGTTATCCACAAGCCGGGCAAGGCCCCGGCCCTGTCACGCCCTCGGGCTCAAAGTGTGAGGGGGTGGGACATAATCCGATCCCACCCCACGCGCTCGGCCATCATACCCAGCGCGTCCAACCTACCGCTTGTCACCCACTCCCATGTCCCGAACTGTTCACCAATGGCTTCCCGCGCAGTGGCTCGGTCGCGGGCTGTGGGCGCAGGTTTTGCGGCCGCTGTCCTGGGTTTATGGCGCCTTGTGGCTGGTCCGGCAACAGGCTTACCGCTGGGGCTATTGGCAGCGCCAGCGGGTGCCCGCCACGGTCATCGTGGTGGGCAATGTGGTGGCGGGCGGCGCGGGAAAGACCCCGACGACCATCGCCTTGGTCCAGCACTTGCAGGCGCAAGGCTGGGCGGTGGGCGTGGTCTCGCGCGGGCATGGTCGCCAAAACATGCAAGACACCCGCTCGGTCAGACCCCAAGATGGCCCGGCACTGGTGGGCGACGAGCCTGTGTTGATCCACCAGGCCACAGGCGCGCCCGTGTGGGTGGGCCGCGAGCGGGCCGAGGCGGCACGGCAACTGCTGCGCGCGCACCCCGGGGTGCGGATCATCGTGTGCGATGACGGGCTGCAGCACTTGGCGTTGGCACGGGACATCGAGATTTGTGTGATGGACCAGCGCGGGGTGGGCAATGGCTGGCTGCTGCCCGCAGGCCCCCTGCGCGAGCCTTGGCCACGGGCCGTGGATTTGTTGCTGCACACCGAAAAGTCTGCCCTGAACGGCGGCTTTCAAGCGCGTCGCAGCCTGGCGGCCTGGGGGGTGAATGCCGCCGGGCAACGCACGCCTCTGAGCGCACTGCAAGGCCAAAGCGTGGACGCCGTGGCGGGGCTGGCCCGACCCGAGGCATTTTTTGACATGCTGCGCGAACTGGGCTTGCAACTGGCCCACACCCACGCCCTGCCCGACCATGCAGACTTTGCCGACTGGCCCCAAACGCCGCCAGACCAGCCCCTCTTGCGCCCGCTGCTTTGCACCGAAAAAGACGCGGTCAAGCTGTGGCGGCGCCAACCCCAAGCGCTGGCCGTGCCGCTGCAACTGGACGTGGAGGCCGGCTTTTGGGCCGCGCTGGATGCCCTGCTGGCCGAGCGTGCGGGCAGCCCGGTATCATCGGCGCATGGACAATAAACTGCTTGAATTGCTGGTCTGCCCGGTCACCAAAGGCCCGCTCCAGTTCGACCGTGACCGCCAAGAGCTGCTCTCGCGCAGCGCCCGTCTGGCCTACCCGGTGCGCAACGGCATCCCGATCCTGCTTGAAAACGAAGCCCGCACCCTGAGCGACGCAGAAATCGACACACTGGCGGCCCAGCGCCCAGCCGTCTGAGGGGCCTGTTTTGGATTTCACCGTCATCATTCCCGCCCGCATGGCGTCCAGCCGCTTGCCCGACAAGCCGCTGGCCGACATTGCTGGCTTGCCCATGGTGGTGCGTGTGGCCCAGCGGGCAGCACTGTCGCAAGCCAGCCGCGTGGTGGTGGCCGCTGACGATGCGCGCATCGTGGCGGCCTGCCAAGCCCACGGCGTAGAAGCCTTGCTGACCCACCAAGACCACCCCAGTGGCAGCGACCGCTTGGCCCAAGCCTGCCAATTGCTGGGCCTGGCAGGCGATGCGCTGGTGGTCAATGTGCAAGGGGACGAACCCCTGATAGCGCCTGCTTTGATCAACGACGTGGCCCGTGTGCTGGCCGAACGCCCCGAGGCCAGCATGGGCACCGCAGCGCATGCCATTCAAGAGCTGGCCGAGTTCACCAATCCGAATGTGGTCAAAGTCGTGTTGGACGCCCAGCAGATGGCGCTGTATTTCAGCCGCGCCCCCATCCCCTGGTGGCGCGATGGGCTCAGCGAGGGCAGTTTTGCAGCCCTGCCAACGCCTGCGCCACTGCGCCACATTGGCATTTACAGTTACCGCGCGCGCTTTTTGCAGCAATTTCCCCAATTGCCCCCAGCCCCGATCGAAACGCTGGAGTCACTGGAGCAGTTGCGTGCGCTGTGGCACGGTCATCGGATTGCGGTGCACATCACCCATGCAGCGCCCGGCCCCGGGGTGGACACCCCAGAAGATCTAGAGCGCGTGCGCCGCCTGCTGGCCACCTGAGCCACTCATGAGCGCCCCAACGCCTGACTGACCCGTAAGCCAGTTTGGGGACTCGCGTGATATTCTCGACCAAAAGCGTCAGGCCTCATGCCTGACGCGCCAAGAATCCCAAGCTACTAGGAAGAAAAAACCATGAGACTGATCCTGTTGGGCGCACCCGGCGCAGGCAAAGGCACCCAGGCCACCTTCATTTGCCAGAAGTACGGCATCCCCCAAATCTCCACCGGTGACATGCTGCGTGCCGCCGTCAAAGCGGGTACGCCTCTGGGTCTGCAGGCCAAGGCCGTGATGGAATCCGGTGGTCTGGTCAGCGACGACTTGATCATCAATTTGGTGAAAGAACGCATTGCCCAAGCCGACTGCGCTCAAGGTTTTCTGTTTGACGGCTTTCCCCGCACCATTCCTCAAGCCGACGCCATGAAAGCCGCTGGCGTCAAGCTCGACTATGTGCTCGAAATCGACGTGCCCTTTGACGCCATCATCGAACGCATGAGCGGCCGCCGCTCGCACCCTGCATCGGGCCGCACCTACCATGTCAAGTTCAACCCACCCAAGGTGGACGGTGTGGACGATGTGACGGGCGAGCCGCTGGTGCAACGCGCCGACGACCAAGAAGAAACCGTCAAAAAACGTCTGCAGGTCTACAGCGACCAAACCCGTCCTCTGGTGGACTACTACTCTGGCTGGGCCCAGGCCGACGCTGCGGCAGCCCCCAAGTACCGCGCCATTCAAGGCACCGGCAGTGTGGAAGACATCACGACCCGCGCTTTCGCGGCGCTGGCCGGCTGAGCTTTCTCGGTGTGGCCAACAACAAAGCCCCGCCATGCGGGGCTTTGTTGTTTGTGGCTCAGCCTCAGGCCGCCATCAACTCCAGCATCAAACTGATGCGGGCTTTGACGGCACTCAGCCCCGCCGGCGCGCAAGGGATGGCACCCGCACCCTTTGCAGCGCCCCCTGAATCCCCCACGATTTGGCCCAAAGTACAGCGCGAGACGCGGCGCACCGCCACGCCTTGGGCCTGAGCGTCTGTGAGCGCGGCCTCCAGCACTTGGTGCAGCGTGCCATTGCCAGTCCCCGCCACCACCAAACCGTGCACACCCGCAGCCACCAGCGCATCCACTGCAGCGCGGCTGGCCCCAGCATGGCTGTACACCAAACCCACCTGTGGCCAGGTGGCGACGTCCTCGGGCAACGCCCTACCCTGTAGAGAGACCGTGTCAGGGCGAAGCGGTGAGGCCACGCAGAGGCTGGCCCAGCGCACACCACTTTGCTCCACCCAGCCCAAAGGCCCGGACTCGCCCGAGCTGAAAGCGTCCAACCGGTAGGTGTGGGCTTTGTAAACATGCTCTGCCGCATGCACCACCCCAGCGCAAACCACCACCACGCCCTGCCGCTGTCCATGCCCAGCCACGCTCAATGCATCCAGCAGATTTTGCGGGCCGTCGGCCCCCAAAGCGGTGGCTGGCCGCATGGCACACGTCAGCACCACCGGCTTGGAGGTGGGCAGCACTTGTTGCAAAAACCAAGCGGTTTCTTCGAGGGTGTCGGTGCCGTGGGTGATGACCAAGCCCGCCACATCGGTCTGCGCCAGCCAATGCTGGCAACGCAATGCCAGCGCGTGCCAGGTGGCGTGGTCCATGTCTTTGCTGTCGAGCTGAGCGACAGGGTCAAGTACGCATTCGCGCCCGTGCAACGCACGCGCCATGCCTGGCAACGCATGCATGAGGTCTTGCAACGACAGCTGTGCGGCGGTGTAGCCGGTGTGGTCGTCGGCACTGGCCGCCGTCCCGGCGATGGTGCCGCCAGTGCCCAAAACCACGATTTTTTCAACTTTTTTGTCGTGAACCACTTGCCAGCCTCCGAAAACTGGTTAAAAATACAGTTACTGGATAAAAAAACATGTTTATCCAGCCCTTTGATTTGAGGAGCCCACCATGTCCGACAGCCCCAAACTGACCCCGCGCCAGCAAGAGATCCTGGAAC
>JAHECM010000073.1 GCA_024641725.1 Limnohabitans sp.
AGTAGGGCTTGGCCCCCTTGAAGCTGGGCAAAAAGCTGTGGTGGATGTTGATGGCGCGGCCCGACAACTTGCGGCACAGGTCGTCACTCAAAATTTGCATGTAGCGCGCCAGCACCACCAGTTCGGCGCCTTCGGCCTGGATGATCTCGTACTGCTTGGCCTCGACCTGCGACTTGGTGTCAGCGGTGACCGGAATGTGGTGAAACGGCACGTTGTAGCTGGCCGCCAGCTGGTAAAACTCGCGGTGGTTGCTCACGATGGCGCGGATGTCGAGCGGCAGCAGTCCACTCTTCCAGCGGAACAGCAGGTCGTTTAGGCAATGGCCTTCTTTGCTGACCATGATCACGGTGCGCATGGGCTGGGCCGTGGTGTGCAAGTGCCACTGCATCTCGAAGCTTTGCGCCAGCACCCCGAGCTGCTCACGCAAAGCATCGGCCCCCAACTGCTCGCAAGCAAACTGAACCCGCATGAAAAACAGGCCGGTGTCGTGGTCGTTGTACTGCGCCGCTTCTTCGATGTTGCCGCCCCGCTCCAGCAAGAAACCCGACACAGCATGCACGATGCCGGTGCGGTCAGGGCAGGAGAGGGTGAGGATGTAAGTGGTGGTCATTTGGACAAATCTGTGGGCCAAGACGGTCAAAGGTGCGTCCGTGGCGAAACTGGTGCGTATTGTAGAGACTGGGTAGATGCTGGGTAGAGGCAGACACTTGAGCTGCACTCGGTCTGCGCTTAGGCCGCGCTGGCCTGTCGCCTGCGGGCACGACGGCGCGATCTGCCCAGGCTTAAACTGCCGTTTTGCCCCGCAACAAGACAAACGATCAGAGGAGCCCGCCATGACCCAGCCCACCTTCAACATGGACAACCAGTGGTTGCCCTTCACGCCCAACCGCAGTTTTCGCAACGACCCGCGTGTGTTTGTGGCCGCAGACGGCATGCACTTCACCACGCACGATGGCAAAAAGGTGGTTGACGGTATCTCCAGCCTGTGGTGCGTGGGCGCGGGCCACAACCGCCGCCCTATCAACGAAGCCATCAAAAAACAGCTGGACACGCTGGACTACGCCACGGCTTTTCAGGCCAGCAACGACCAGGCGTTCAAGGCCGCCGAGATGATCGCGGCCATGGCCCCGGGCGACCTCAACAAGGTGTTGTTTTGCAACTCCGGCTCCGAGGCGGCGGACACCTCCCTCAAAGTGGCGCTGGCCTACCACCGCGCACGGGGCGAAGGCCACCGCAACGTCTTCATTGGACGCGAAAAGGGCTACCACGGCGTCAACTTTGGCGGCATGAGTGTGGGTGGCTTGCCCGCCAACCGCAAGGTGTATGGCGCGCAATTGCTGCCGCGCGTGGACCACATGCGCTTCATCCACGACCCGGTCAACCACGCCTACATCCACCACGAGGAGCCCGTGTGGACCGAAGACCCCTTGATGGAGTTGGAAACCCGCATCTTGGCGCTGCACGACCCGAGCAACGTGGCCGCCATCATCGTCGAGCCGATCGCGGGCAGCGCGGGCTGGTACATCCCGCCCCAAGGCTACGTCAAGCGTCTGCGCGAGATTTGCGACAAGCACGGCATTTTGTTGATCTTTGACGAGGTCATCACCGGCTTTGGCCGCCTGGGCGTGAACTTTGGCGCCGACCACTACGGCGTGGTGCCCGACATGCTGAACTTTGCCAAGGCAGTGACCAACGGCGTGATCCCGCTGGGCGGGGTGATTTGCCGTGACTTCATTTACGACGCGATGATGAACCCCAACGCGCCGGACCACGTGATTGAGTTCTTCCACGGTTACACCTATTCGGGCCACCCGGTGGCCTGCGCGGCGGCGATCGCCACGCTGGACTTGATGCGCGAAGAAAACCTGATCGCACGCGCAGGCGTGCAGGGTCGGGTGCTGGGCGACGCCATGCACAGTGCCTTCAAGGGCCTGCCCAGCGTGGTCGGCATCCGCACCCTGGGTTTGGCCGGGGCGGTGGAGGTCGCGCCCTCTGCGGCCGGGCCAGGCAAGCGCGCTTACGACATCATGCTGGACTGTTTCCACCGGGGGGTGTGGGTGCGCGCTGCGGGCGACAACTTGGTGATTTGCCCGCCCTACATTGTGGACAACAGCCACATCGACCAGATCGTGCAGACGCTGGCCGACAGCATCCGCAGGCACGCTTGAGTTTGCGCCGCAGCGCCCTCGTGCAGGTTTGGGCCACCTTGCTGGCGGCGCTGGCCGCTGCCGGGCTGTGCGTTTGGCTGCACACGCCCATTCCCTGGATGCTGGGGCCGTTGCTCGTCACCGCCTTGGCCTCCATGGCTGGCTTGCCCACGCGCAGCCACGATGGTTTGCGCAACGCGGGGCAGGCGGTGGTGGGGGCGGCACTGGGTTTGTATTTCACGCCCCAGGTCACCGCCTTGGTGGTCAGCTTATGGTGGGCCGTGCTCTGGGCAATTGTCTGGGCGCTGGGTCTGGGCGCTGCATTCGCTGCGTGGTTGCAGCACCGCCATCGGCACGAATTGGCGTCTCTTTCGCCCCGCGCAAGACGCGCCACCACCTGGTTTGCCAGCGCCATTGGGGGCGCATCCGAGATGACGCAGTTGTCCGAGCGTGCCCACGCCCGCACCGACTTGGTGGCCGCAGCGCACACCCTGCGGCTGATGATGGTGGTGTTGTCGGTGCCCTTTGCCATGCAGTGGGCGCAGTCGCAGTGGGGTCTGCAGGTGGACGAGAGCCTGCGCATGGGCACCCGCGCGGTGGACTGGCTGGGTTTGGCTTGCTTGGCCCTTGCCTGCGCGGCGGGGGCTGCGCTGTTGGTGCTGCTGCGCCGAACCAACCCTTGGTTCATGGGGCCTTTGCTGGCGTCCATGGCGCTGACCATGGCCAGCGTTCAGTGGTCGGCCATTCCGGGGGGGGTCACCAACGCCGCCCAACTGGCCGTCGGGGTCAGCCTTGGGGTGAGGTTTCGCAAGGCGTTTTTGTACACCGCCCCGCGCTGGTTGGTGTCGGTGGCTCTGGGGACTGTGATGATGATGGCCTTGTCAGCCCTGCTGGGGGTGGCCATGGCTTGGCTCACGGGCTTGCACCCGGCCACGCTGATTTTGGGCACGGTGCCGGGCGGCATTGCGGAGATGGCGATCACTGCCAAGGTCTTGCAACTGGGGGTGCCGGTGGTCACGGCCTTTCAGGTCAGCCGCTTGGTGGCGGTGCTGCTGCTGGTGGCGCCCTTGTTTGCTTGGCTGGAGCGACGCGCCGAGCGACGGTGACAGCTCAGAGCTGGCCACAAAAAAAGCGGCCTCAGCCGCTTTTTTTCATGTGTCGTGACTGGCCTTGCGCTCAGTGCACCACCACCGGTTGCTGGGCCAGGCCCGCATAGCCCTCCAGGGTGTCTTCCACCTCGTCTTGTGTGGGGGTTTGGAGTTGCCAAGCTTGGATTTTTTGCTGGAACATCTCGGCCCAAGACCCGTCAAGGTAAACCTCTTTGCCCGAACGCTTGTCGACGATTTCAAAACCATGGCGCTCTAAGAGCGGTGCCCCGGGGCGGGCTGGGGTTTCGCCGGCAGCGTTGGCCAAAAGGTGCGTCACGGCAAAAGCGTCAGATTCGTAAAGCAGGTTCATGCCTTCATTCTCGCTCAACTTGCCATGGCATTGGGGCTTGTGAGGGCTTGCGGGGTCAAAATTCGAAGGGTTTATTTTTCTGGCACTGACGCCACTGTGGCCAACGGCGGCAAGGGCTCGCTGCTGCGCAGGTTCAGGTCGATGTAGCTGCCATTGGCTTGGCTGATGCGGATGCGCACTGGCATCCAGGCGTGCTGGGGGGACAGCCACATCTCCACCCGAGAGTCGAACTGGCTGCGGGGTTGGCAGAGCCATTTGGTGGTGGTGACGGTTTGGCCCGCCACCGTCAAGGGCTCTTGGCCATCCAGCATCAACAGCCAAGGCACCGCGTCTCGCAAAGTGGCGGTTTGCACCTGCAGCCGAGTGCCCACAGCGTAGCGCTCGGGCTCGCCAGCCATGGCCCCGGCCAGCTGCAAGTACAGGCTGATTTGGTCTTGTGCGCCGGCTTGCAGCGCCGCCACCGGCGCATTGCCACTGAAGACGATGCGGCCTTGCTCCCGGTCAAAGTGGGACGCGCGCTCCCCCCGCCAGTTGTCGGTGAACTTGAGGGGCGACAAGCCTGCCGCCCCGATTTGTCCGGTGCTGCGCCATTGGCGGCTGCCCAGCAAAAACGCTTTGACCGACAGGCTCAAGTCGTAGGCCTGGGGGTTGTGTTGCCAGCGCAGCTCTCCGCTGGCGCTGTAGGTGAATCCTTTGTCCATGCCGGTCAGCTGGTAGCTCAACAGGGTGGAGGGGGGCACCGCGCCCAGCGCCATGTTGGGCCAGCTGGCCACGGTGGTGTCGTTGGCCACGGGCGGGGTGCTTGCCTGGGGAGGGGTCGGTGTGGCCGAAGGGCCTTCAGCGCTGGCTTGGGTGTTGGGCTCAGACGCAGCGCTTGCGGGTTCGACCGCCACCGCCGTGCTTGGCTCTGGCGCATCGGGTGTGTCTGGAGTCTCTGGCGTTTTTGGGGTATCTGAAGGCGCGACGGGCTGCAGCGCGGTGGGGGACGTGCGGCGTGGCGGTGCTTTGCGTGTTGCCGCCGTGGGCCGTGCGCCTGCGTGGACAGTCACCGCAGGCGGCTCGATCAGCCGTGTTTTGAACGAAGCGGTGGCCAGTTGTGGCTGCCACTCCAAGGTATGCGTCAGCCCCAGCAGTAAAGCCAAGTGCGCCAAGCCGACCGCCAGCGTCAAGGCCCACAGCGCGCGGCGCGGCGGGCCTGAGCGCTCCGGTTGGGGCCTGTGGATGGGCGGCTTTGGGGGGGTCACTGTCCAGGCCAGCCCAGGTCGGCTGAGAGTTGTTGCGCCATCTGGCGCAAAGCCTGTGCGATCGGGCCCGCCCATTCGGTCGAAAACGTGGCCGACGAACCCAGCGACACCACGCCCAGCGCCAAGTGGCCATCGGCATCAAACACCGGGGCGCAAAAGCCTGAAATGCCAGGCAACAAGACGTTGGCCACGCGCCCCAGGCCCTGGCTGCGGGTTTCGCTGAGCAGGGCTTGGAGTTGTGTGGTGGTGGTGGGCATGTCGGTGCGGCCCACTTGGCGCGCTTGCGCCATCTCTTGCTCGATCATGGCTTTGGTCTGGTCCACCCCAATGCCATGCCCCATGAAGGCGGCAAAGCAGCGCCCAGTGGCCGACGAGAGCAGGGGCATCACGTCCCCCAAACGCAGGTTGACGGGCACCGCCAGCGGCGACTCTTGC
>JAHECM010000087.1 GCA_024641725.1 Limnohabitans sp.
CCATGTCTGATTTAAGTCTTCAACTGCAGCAGGCCGCAAGCCAACTACCAGTTTCCACTTACTTCGATGAGGCGCTGTTCCAGCGCGAATTGAAAACGCTCTTTCAGCAAGGCCCGCGCTATGTGGGCCACCAGCTGGCGGTGCCGAACCCGGGCGACTATTACGCCCTGCCCCACGAGGCACAAGGCCGCGCCTTGGTGCGCAACGCCCAAGGCGGGGTCGAACTCGTCTCCAACGTCTGCCGCCACCGCCAAGCGGTCATGTTGAATGGCCGGGGCAACCTGCACACGCAACAAAAAGGCAGCGCGGGCGGCAATATTGTGTGCCCGCTGCACCGCTGGACTTATTCGCCCAGCGGCGAGCTGCTGGGCGCGCCGCATTTTGCGCACGACCCCTGCCTGAACCTGAACAATTACAAGCTGCAAGAGTGGAACGGCCTGCTGTTTGAAGACAATGGCCGCGACATTGCCGCCGATCTGGCGGGTATGGGCCCGCGCAGCCAGCTCGATTTTTCGGGTTATGCGCTCGACCGGGTGGAGCTGCACGAGTGCAACTACAACTGGAAGACCTTCATCGAGGTCTATCTCGAGGACTACCACGTCGGCCCCTTTCACCCGGGGCTGGGCCAGTTCGTCACCTGCGACGACCTGAGTTGGGAGTTCAAAGAGCATTACTCGGTGCAGACGGTGGGGGTTTCCAGTGGCTTTGGCCAACCGGGCTCAGACACCTACAAAAAATGGCACGAGGTGCTGCTCAATTACCGCAATGGGCAAATGCCCGAGCGCGGCGCGATTTGGCTGACGTACTACCCGCACATCATGGTCGAGTGGTACCCGCATGTGCTCACGGTGTCGACCCTGCACCCCATCAGCCCCGACAAAACCTTGAACAAGGTGGAGTTTTACTACCCCGAAGAGATCGTGGCGTTTGAGCGCGAGTTCGTCGAAGCCCAACAAGCGGCTTACATGGAAACCTGCATCGAGGACGACGAAATCGCCGAGCGCATGGACGCAGGACGCAAAGCCCTGCTGGCCCGTGGCGACAACGAAGTTGGCCCCTACCAAAGCCCCATGGAAGACGGCATGCAGCACTTTCACGAGTGGTACCGTCGCCAGATGAACTCCGTCTGAGCGCAAGACAACAATGCAAGCCTCTTGGATGATCCTGGCGTCGCTGTTTTTTGCGACCATGAGCGTTTGCATCAAATTCGCGTCTGCCCACTTTGGCACTTTTGAGCTGGTGTTTTACCGGGGCGTGATCGGCATGGTGTTCATGGGCAGCATGTGCCGCTTGCAAGGGGTGTCGCTGCGCACCCGCATTCCGATGATGCACGTCTGGCGCTCGGCCATTGGGGTCATGTCGCTGTCCGCTTGGTTCTACGCCATCGCCCACCTGCCCCTGGCCACCGCCATGACGCTCAACTACATGAGCGGCGTGTGGGTGGCGGCCTTTTTGGTGGGTGGCACCTTGGTGATGGGCGGCTTGCAAGACATTCGCCGCCAAGGCCCGGTGGTGCTGACGGTGATCGCCGGGTTTACCGGCGTGATCATGATCTTGCGCCCCACCATCGAGCAAAACCAGCTCTTTGCGGGCGTCGTGGGCCTGTTGTCGGGCATTGGGGCGGCGCTGGCCTACATGCAGGTGGCGGCGCTCGGGCGACTGGGCGAAGACGAATCGCGCACGGTGTTTTATTTCTCGATCGGCACCGCCGTCACCGGCCTGGTCGGGGCCAGCGTCGTCGGCTTTGCCCCCTTGGCTTGGCCCACCGCCGCCTGGCTGCTGCCCGTGGGCATTTTGGCGGCATTGGGCCAGCTGTGCATGACCAAGGCCTACAGCCGAGGGGCCACGCTGGTGGTGGCCAACTTGCAATACTCGGGCATTGTGTTCTCTGCCCTGTATGGCCTGGCCCTGTTTGGCGACGACATTCCCGTCATCGGATGGGCCGGCATGGCGCTCATCATCGCCAGCGGCATCGCTGCCACCGCTTTGCGCAACCGCACCTTGGTCAAACCACCCGCCGAAGAACATTGACACCGGACACTGCCATGCACACCCACCTGATTTCCGCCCTCGAACTGCAAGCACTCCAACACAGCGGCGCACCCCTGATGGTGTTTGACTGCAGTTTTGACCTGATGAAGCCCGAGTTGGCCGATGCGCACTTTGAGAGCGAGCACATCGCCGGGGCCGTGCACGCCCACCTGGACCGACACCTGAGCACCCACGACCGCGCGCTGGCCGTGAACGGTGGACGCCACCCGCTACCGCAACGCGAGCACTTGGCCGCTTGGCTGGGTCACATCGGTTTTGGCAACGGCATGCAGGCGGTGGTGTATGACCGCAACCAAGGCCACTACTGCGGCCGTTTGTGGTGGATGCTCAAATGGCTCGGCCACGATGCGGTGGCGGTGCTGGACGGCGGGCTGCAAGCTTGGAAAGACGCTGGCGGCGCCCTGGCCGCAGGGCCGGCCGCCGCGGCAAAGCCCACCCCGTTTGCTTTGAAAGCGCCACTGCGCCAGTTGGTGCTGACCGAGCAGGTGCTGGCGCATTTGGGGCAAGACACGCAAACCCTCATCGATGCCCGCGCGGGTGCCCGTTACCGGGGCGAGGTGGAGCCGCTGGACCCGGTGGCTGGGCACATTCCGGGGGCGCTCAACCGCCCGTTCACCGAGAACATGACCGAAGGCGGTCGATTCAAAAGCCCCGAGACGCTCCAAGCCGAGTGGGCGCAGGTGCTCGCTGGCCGCCCGGTCAGCAGTGTGGTGCACCACTGCGGCAGCGGCGTGACCGCCGTGCCCAACCTCTTTGCGATGGAGTTGGCCGGCTTTGGCCCCACCGCGCTCTACGCGGGCAGTTGGAGCGAGTGGAGCCGCACGCCTGGCCTGCCTTGCGCCAAGGGTTAACAGGCCCCGTCAGTGGTGTTGCGTGGCCGCAGCACCGATCAACATCACCATGCCCATGCCCAGCGCCAGCCACGCCACCTGGGCCGCGGTTTCTCGGGCGGACAGGCGCTTTTGCAGCTGGGGAATCAAATCCGCCAGGGCCACGTAAATGAAGCTGCTGCTGGCCACCACCAAGAAATAAGGCAAAAAGTCGTGCAAGGCATCGACCAGCACGTAACCCACCGTGCCCCCCAAAGCCGTCACAGCACCGGCCAGTGACACCTTGAAAATGGCGGTTTTTCGGTTGTCTGAGTTTTCACGCAGCACCACCAAGTCGCCCATGTGGTGCGGCACCTCGTGCGCCAGCACCGCCAGCGCGGCCAACACCCCCAAAGAAAAGTCCGCCATGAATGCGGAGGCGATCAAGATGCCGTCACCAAAGCAGTGCACGCTGTCACCGGCCAAGATCGCCCATTTGCCAGCCACGGCAGGCGCATGAACGTGAGCATGAGCATGGGGGTGGGTATGGGGGTGAGCATGCAGGTCTTGGTGACCCTGGCCCGCGTGGCCATGCGCGTGCGCCGCTGAATGGCCGTGACCGCCTTGGTGGTGCTCATGCCCGTGGTGCCACAGCTCGGCCTTGTCGAGCAAAAAGAAAAACACCAAACCCAACAGCAAGGTCATGAACAAGCCATGTGCCCCCACCTGCCCCTCAAAAGCTTCGGGCAGCAAATGCAAAAATGCCGTCGCCAGCAAAGCCCCAGCAGCCAAGCTCAGCATGTGCTGGGTGTAGCGGCTGAGCACCCCAAAGCTCAGCCAGGCGGCCAGCCAAACACTGCCTATGCCTGCGATCAAAGTGCCCAGCAAAATCGTCAATAGCGTCATCAAATCGTCCAAAAGCAAGTCAATCCGGCCCCAAAACAAACCGCCCCGAAGGGCGGTTCACAAGCACATCAGGCCACACCTTGGCGTTTGAGCCAGGCCAGCAAGCGTTGCCAGCCATCTTCTGCCGCCGCTTGGCGGTAGCTGGGGCGGTAGTCGGCATGAAAGGCGTGCGGGGCCTCAGGATAAACCACAAATTCACTGGCTTTGGCCGCTGCCGGTCCTTGCGCCAATTCGGCTTTCATCTTATCAACTGTGTCAAGCGGGATACCGGTGTCGGACCCGCCGT
This sequence comes from Limnohabitans sp., assembly GCA_024641725.1. GTDB lineage: Bacteria > Pseudomonadota > Gammaproteobacteria > Burkholderiales > Burkholderiaceae_C > Limnohabitans_A. The sequence continues at coordinate 4,054 of JAHECM010000087.1, forward strand.
ACAAGCCCAGCACCGGCGCCTTGAGGCTGCCCACCAACGCCAGCGGGTGCTGCGGTGTTTGGGGGGTGCTGCCGCCCACCAAGCGACCATACCAAGCCACGCCAGCCTTGACCTTGGGCTGGTGCGCCGCATACAACCAGGTGATGCGTCCGCCCCAGCAAAAACCGGTGATGGCGAGTTTGTCGGTGTTGCCGCCATTGGCCGCGGCCCAGGCCACGCAAGCGTCCAGATCGGCCATCACCTGGGCATCGGGTACTTTGGCGATCACCTCAGACTGCAGCTTGGCCAGCTCGCCGTAAGCCGAAGGGTCGCCTTGGCGCACAAACAACTCGGGCGCGATCGCCAAATAGCCTTGCTGGGCCAGTCGGCGCGTGACATCGGCGATGTACTCGTGCACCCCAAAAATTTCGGAAATCACGAACACCACGGGCAAGCCGGTTTTGCCGGCGGGCGCGCTGCGAAAAGCGGGCATCTTGAAGCCATTCACATCGATGGTCACTTCGCCCGAAACCAATCCCGTGGCAGGGGTTTTGATGGCGGTTTGCGCCATGATCGGCAGCGCTGCGGCGGCGTAGCCCACGCCCAAAGCGGCTTTCAGGGCCGTGCGGCGGCTCGAGCCGGGGGCATCGGCGCGTCCACCCAACAGGGCTTGCGTGTCTTCAATCAGGTTGTGGTTCAAGGGACTCTCCTCGGTCGCGTCATAAAGGGGGGTGATCTTGGCACAGGCGCTGCAGGCTTGCACAAGAGAGGCAATTTACACTGCGGGCATGGTCGATTTCGCCCCGCCTGTCCTGTACTCGTTTCGCCGCTGCCCCTACGCCATGCGGGCGCGCCTGGCCATGCACATCAGCGGCATTGCGCATGAGCACCGCGAAATCGTCCTGAAAAACAAGCCCGCCCACATGCTGGCCTTGTCGCCCAAAGGCACGGTGCCGGTGTTGTGGCTGCGGGGCGCGTCAGGCCAAAACGTGCTGGAGCAGAGCTTGGACATCATGCTGTGGGCGCTGCGCCAACACGACCCCTTGGGCTGGTTGCCGCGCACAGATGCGGCCATGAGCGATGCGCTGGCCTTGATCGCCCACAACGATGGCCCCTTCAAACAGCAACTGGACCGCTACAAATACCCCAACCGCTCGGGCCTGGCCAGCGGTGA
>JAHECM010000089.1 GCA_024641725.1 Limnohabitans sp.
CAAAGCTCGAAGACTTGGCGCTCGAGTTGTTCGAGAACTGCTTCTTCATGATGGCTTCGAGCTCCTCCATGGCCGAGGGCTGAACCGTCTCCAGACTGGCCACACGTTGGATGATCTCCGGCCGCGCAGAGGCGGGCAAAAAGTTCAGCACGTCGGCTGCCACTTCGTGCTCCAGCACGGACAAGATGATGGCAATCACCTGCGCGTGTTCGCTGCGGATCATGTCGGCAATCGAGCGGGCGTCCATCCAACGCAATATGTCCAAGCCCTTGCTGCTTTGGCCCGGCATGATGCGGCCCAGCACCGAGGCGGCCTTGTCCTCGCCCAAAGCGCGCTTGAACACTTTTTCGACATAGTCGGTGGTGCCCAGGCCCAGGCTGGTTTGTTTTTTGATGGTGGCGACGAACTCGTCGAGCACCGCATTCACCGCTTCTTGTGACAAGTCGGCCACCGCCACCATGGCCCCGCCCAGGGCCTGAACCTCTTTGGGCTCCATGAATTTGATGATTTCCGAGGCCTGTTGCTCGCCCAGCAAGAGCATGAGCACCGCAGCGCGTTGCACCCCCGGCATGTTGGCCAGTTCTTGCTGCAGCGCCATTTGCGCTGCGGCTTCGCTTTCGGTTAAGACGGTGTCTGCCATGGTGTGTTTTCTCGTCGGTTAAATGTGTTTGATCATGTTTTTCAGCACACTGGCCACACGGGCCGTGTCGTCTGCGACGATCATGCGCACCAGGGCCACTTTGTCGTCGTAGGTGTTGGCAGTGTCCAACATTTCCAGCGGAATATTCGACTTCTTGGGCTTGAGTTTGGCCTTGATGTCTTCCAGCGTCTCGCCTTCGCCCAGTTGGATATTTTGCAACTCTTCGTCGGTCAGCTCGCCATCGGGCAGGGGTTCGGCAGGGCCGGCCAACAAGGCGGTGTCGGCAGGCACTTCTTTCTTGAGGGTGTGCATCACGGCAGGGCGGATCACCAGCATCATGAAGGCGATGAACACGGCGGCCAGCAAGCCCGACTTGATCTGGCCCATGGCGGCATCGTCCTTGTACCAGGGGATGCTCAGGTCCACAACTTGCTCGGGCTCAAAGCGCGCTTGCACCACGGTGACCACGTCGCCACGGTCTTCTTTGAAGCCCACCACGCCGCGCACCAAGCTTTGCATGCGTTCGATTTCTTCGGCCGTGTAGGGGTTGGCCTTGGGCTCGGGGGTCTCGCCCTTGTCATTTTTAGCGCCCACGGTTGGCGGGCGTTCATTGATCACCACGGCCACGCTCATGCGCTCCACGGTGCCGGTGGCTTCCTTGACATGGCGCACCGAGCGGTCGAGTTCAAAGTTGCGTGTGCTGCGCGATGCCGTGGTGGTCGAGCCGCCCGCGTCGGCGGCGGCTGTGGGCGGCGTGGCGGCGGTTTGCGTGGTGGTGGTGGGGGTGGGCGGCGCTGTGTTCGACAGGCTGCCGGGTACCCCCCCCGCTTCTTTGGCGCTGTTGCGGTCTTCGCTCAGCGACTCCGAGCGCGTCCTGGGGCCTTTTTCGCGGCGGTCGTAGTCTTCGCTGGTGAACTCGGTCTGGGTGAAGTCCAGGCTCATGTTGACTTGCGAGCGCACATTGGCGTCACCCACGATGGGCGACAGGATCTGCATCACGCGTTGGCGGTACAGGTCTTCCAGTTTTTGTTTGTGCTGGGCCTGGGCCGAGGTCATGCCCAAAGCGCTCTCGGCAGCCGTGTCGGTGAACAGCTTGCCCTGGTTGTCCACCACGGTCACGTTGTCCGGCATCATTTGCGGCACGCTCGACGCCACCAAATGCACCAGCGCCTGCACTTGCGAAGGCATCACGCTGCGGCCCGGGAATGGGGTGATGGTGACCGAGGCCTTGGGCGGCGTTTTGTCGCGTACAAAAGCCGACTGCTTGGGCAGGGCCAGGTGCACACGGGCGTTTTGGATGCTGTCGATCTGCAAAATGGTGCGCGCCAGCTCTTGCTCCATGGCGGCCACATAGCGCACTTGTTCCATGAACTGGCTGGTGGTCATGGCGGACTGGTCTTTCAAACCGTCCAGACCGGCAGGGCCCGATTTGGGCAAGCCCTTGGAGGCCAAAAAGATGCGGGCCTCGTGGTAGCGGGCGCTGGGCACCGTGATCTGGCCGCTGGCGGCGTCCAACACGGGCTTGAATTCAGCGGTGCGCAGGGCTTCCAGAGCGGCTTGTTGGTCGGCCTCGCTCATGGTCACGTTCATCAAGGGGCGGTAAGCGGGGGCATTGAGCCACGTATAAGCCAGCCCAAACAGCAGCACCGCAATGGCCACCAGCATGATGGGCAAGACTTTTTTGATTTGGGGTTGCGCTGCCCATTGCTTGACCGGGGCCAGCAAGCCGCTGTCGGTTTCGGTCAGGGCCATGGCCCCGCCAGCGCCCGTGGCAGCCAAAGGGCCGCCGCCGGTGGTGGTCAGGGCATTGCCCATGCCGGTCGCCAAGGTGCCGGGCTGCATTGTGGTGGAAATCGCTGCCATGTCAGTGTTCTTTCAAGCCAGATTAAACCGGCATGTTCAGGATGTCTTCGTACGCCTTGAGCACTTTGTTGCGCACCTGCAAGGTGGCTTCAAAAGACAAGGAGGCTTTTTGCATGTTGAGGACCACGTCGGTCAGGGGCACGTTCTCGCCGCGCTGATACGCCTCTGTGGTCTTGTCGCTTTGCAGCTGCAAGTCATTGACCTTGCCAATGGCTTGCTGAATGCTTTGTGCAAAGTCCACCTTACCTGCGGGGCTGCTGCCCGCTGCGGACGCGCCGCCCAGACCGCCACCGGCCTGGGTTTGGTGGCTGCGCAGGGTTTGCAACATGGACTGGATGCTCTGTGAATTGATCGGGCTCACCATGGTGTTCTCCTCAGCTGCCGGTCAGGGCCATGGCGTCCACGGGCTGGGTCTTGAGCTTGGCCAGCTTGTAGCGCAGCGTGCGTGGGCTGATGCCCAACTTGCGGGCCGCTTCCATGCGGCTGTCGGTCGCCTCAATGGCGGCCATGATCAGCTGGTGCTCGTTGTGGCGCACGGTCTGAAACAGATCGGTGTCCACATGCGATTTCAGGTCCAAGTTGGCTGGGCTCGCATGCTGGGTGGGCAGGGGCATGGTGCTGGATATGTCGCGAAGCATTGCGCTGGACACTGCGCTGGACACTGCGCTGGGGTGGGTCGCAGCTGCGACTGGCAAGTCGGCCCACGCCAGAGTGGCCTCAGTGGGCGCGGCCAATTCGGGCATGGCGGAGTCAAACATCAGGTGTTCTTGGCGAATGTGGCGGTCGTTGCACAAGACCACCGCGCGCTGCACCACGTTTTCGAGTTCACGCACATTGCCTGGCCAAGCGTGGGTCAATAGCAAGGCTTGGGCTTCGGCGCTGACGCTGTAGGCGCCGGTGCCTGCGGGCGTGAGCTGCTGCAATACGCAGGCGGTCAAAGGCAAGATGTCGCCAATGCGCTCGCGCAGTGCCGGAATCCGCAGCTTGAAGGTGCTGATGCGAAAGTACAGGTCTTCGCGGAACTCGCGCACGGCAATGGCCGCGCGCAAATCGCGGTTGGTGGCGGCAATGACCCGCACGTCCAAGGTGACCTTGCGCTCGCCACCCAAGCGGGTGAGCTGACGCTCTTGCAGCACGCGCAGCAGCTTGGCTTGCAGGTGCAATGGCATTTCGCCAATCTCGTCCAAAAAGATGGTGCCGCCCTGGGCTTGCTCAAACAGGCCCCGGTGCTCGCGCTGCGCGCCAGTGAATGCGCCTTTTTCGTGGCCAAACAACATGTCGTCGATCAACTGCTCGGGCAGCGTGGCGCAGTTCAAGCCCACAAACGGGCCGCGAGCGCGGGGCGACGATTCGTGCAGCACACGGGCCAACACCTCTTTGCCGGCTCCGGTGGGGCCTTCGATCAAGGCGGTCACACCGGCTTGGCCAACCCGCTGGGCCAGGGCAAACAGGTGGCGGCTGACCGGGTCCACATAGACCGCGCTGCGCTGGGCAGGGGCTGGGGCCAAGGCAGGGGCTTGTGCTTGTTCTTCGTGAACTTCAGCCTGCGCTTGCGTGGGTGTTTCTTCAGTGGCGTCTTTGGCGGTTTCTTTTGCAGTTTCTTTGGCAGCTTGGGTGGCCAGGGCATGCGCTTGGCTGGCAGGCTGAAACGCTTCGCGCCAGGCGGACACCGACCATTCGTCTTGCGAGACCACGTGGGCTGCCCCCAGTTTCATGGCGGCGACCGTCAAAGCCAGGTTGTGGGCCGGCACGCGGCAAATGACGGGCAGCGCGCTGTCAGAGGACTGCAACCAGTCGGCCAGGGTGTGCAACTCGTTCAGGCTGTCAACGCGAACGGCCAGCCACTGACCGGGCAAAACCTGGGTGATCTCGTGCAAAGCGTGGACCGCTTGAACGGTCAAGCCTGCTTGGCTCAAAGCCCGCTCGTGTGCAGACGGTAAACCCGCCTGGCTGTCGAGCCAAAGACCTTGCTGAGGATGAATCACTGTGCGCATATCGAACCTGCTTCAATTGAATGAAAGTCAGCTCTTTATGCAATAGGTGTGCCAGCGCTAAAAGTAAATCTAAAATTTTAATTAAATCGTCAAAACCATCAGTAAAAAATGAATTTGACGGTTCTTCGACAGCCCACGTGTCGGAGACTTTCAACAAAAACGGACGAATCCCTCGTCCTTTTTGCGACCCGAAGCCAGCGGGCTGCGGGCAGCCGCCGTCTGGGCGCTTGCCTGCGGTGCAGGCGCGGCGGCTTTGGGGACAAAACCTTGGCAGGGCCGACCATCGGCGCGCAGCACTTCCCAGGCGGGCAGGGCGGCCGTCTTGATGCCCATGAGTTGGCAAGCGTATGGCAGGCGCGGGTCCCAGCTGACCGCAAAAAAGCGGCATTGCCAGCAATTGGGGCCGCGTGCAGTGGCGGTGGCGGTTGACGGCGCAGGGGCGGTCATGGCGCGAAACCTTTACTGCAGCAGCTTGAGCACCGTCTGCAAGGACTGGTTGGCCTGGGCCAGCACAGCGGTGGCGGCTTGTTGCATGATCTGGGTTTTGGCCAGCTCGGTCGAGGCTTTGGCGTAGTCCGCGTCTTCAATCTGGCTGCGCGATGCTTCGGTGTTGGTCGACACGTTCGACAAATTGTCGATCACGTAGTCCAAACGGTTCATCACCGCACCCATGGTGGCTCGGTTGGCGTTGATGCGGTCCAG
>JAHECM010000101.1 GCA_024641725.1 Limnohabitans sp.
CACCAGCGCCGAATTCGCCAAGTTCATCCAGCAAGAACAAGCCCGCTGGAAGCCCGTGATTGCCAGGGCGCAGATCAAGCCTGAGGGGGTTTGAGCACCCTCACGCCATTGGCGTGTCCAAACCCAGCAAGCGCACCGCGTTGTCCTTCAAGATGCCGGGCATCACCTCGGGTTTGAAGCCGGCCACCTCAAAGTCTTTCATCCAACGCTCGGGCGTGATGAGCGGGTAGTCGCTGCCAAACAAGACGCGGTCTTTGAGCAGCGTGTTGGCGTACTGAATGAGCTGCTTGGGAAAGTACTTGGGGCTCCAGCCCGACAAGTCGATCCACACATTGGGCTTGTGCGTGGCCAAGCTCAGCGCTTCGTCTTGCCACGGAAAGCTGGGGTGGGCCATGACGATTTGCATGTCGGGCCAGTCGATGGCCACGTCTTCGAGCAGCATGGGGTTGCTGTTTTGCAAGCGCAAGCCGCCCCCACAACGCATGCCAGAGCCAATGCCGCTGTGGCCGGTGTGAAAGATGGCGGGCAGCTTGTACTCGTTGATGACTTCGTAAATCGGCCAAGCCATGCGGTCATAAGGCACAAAGCCTTGCACCGTGGGGTGGAACTTGAAGCCCTTGATGCCCTCTTCCTTGATCAGGCGCTCGGCCTCGCGTGCGCCCATCTTGCCCTTGTGCGGGTCGATGCTGGCAAAGGCAATCATCATGTCGCTGTTGTCACGCGCGGCTTTGGCGATCTCTTCGTTCGGGATGCGGCGGCGGCCCAGCTGCGACTCGCTGTCCACCGTGAACATGACCAAACCGATTTTCTTTTCTCGGTAAAAGGCCACGGTCTCGTCGATGGTGGGGCGGCGGTTGCTGCCAAAGAACTTGTCGGCGGCGCGGTCGTATTCCTCGCCGTAGTTGTCAAACGGGTTCCAGCAGCTCACTTCGGCGTGGGTGTGGATGTCGATGGCGATCAGGTCTTGGTGTTTCATGGTGTGCGTGTCTCCATTGCAGTGTGTGGACGATAGCCGATGCCGTGCAAACGGGGTGTCACTTGCAAGCGGCCGGGCATTTTCAGGGCAAACCTAGGGAAATCCCCAAGAAAGAAACTGCACCGACCTGCTCACAATATCGTTATCAATAATAACCTTCTTGACCTCCCGGTCAAGTCTCTTGAAAGACAACCCGATGACAACGCAGAGCCACCCGATCCTTGAACGTGCCGCAGCCCATGGCGTGGCCCTGGAGATGCAAGGCGCTGTCGCCGTGGTGCGTCTGTGCCGCCCCGCCAAACGCAACGCCTTGAACGACGGCCTGATCGAAGCCCTGCGCGATGTGTTCCAAAACCTGCCCGCCAAGGCCGGTGCCGCCGTCATTCACGGCGAAGGTGATCACTTCTGTGCCGGTCTGGACCTGTCCGAGCTCAAGGAGCGCGACGCGGGCGAGGGCATCCACCACTCGCGCAGCTGGCACGTCGCGCTGAACGCGGTCGAGCAAGGCCGCGTGCCGGTGGTGGCAGCGCTGCACGGCGCGGTGGTCGGCGGCGGCCTGGAGCTGGCCAGCGCCAGCCACATCCGCGTGGCCGACGAGAGCACGTTTTACGCCCTGCCCGAAGGCACACGGGGCATTTTTGTGGGCGGTGGCGGCTCGGTGCGTGTGCCCAAGCTGATTGGCGCTGCCCGCATGACCGACATGATGCTGACAGGCCGCGTATACAACGCGCAAGACGGCGAGCGCGTGGGCTTGGCCCAATACCTGGTGCCCACGGGCACCGCCTTGACCAAGGCCATCGAGCTGGCCACCCGCATCGCCACCAACGCGCCGCTGACCAACTTTGCTTTGATGCACGCGCTGCCCCGCATTGCCGAGCAACCTGCAGACCACGGGCTCTTCACCGAAGCGCTGATGGCCTCGGTGGCCCAGTCTGCGCCCGAGGCCAAAGCCCGCGTGCGTGCCTTCCTCGAAGGCAAAGCGGCCAAAGTGCAAAAAACCAACTGAGCCAACTGAGCCGACTGGAACAGACACACCATGACCGCCCCCAAATTTCGCCCCCTTCAGTTCGGCGTGACCCGCGTCACCCTGCGCGATGGCGTGCCCGGCACCCACTACCTCAAAGCCGAGCAAGACTTGCAACCTTTTGCTGAGCGCATGACCGACCGCTTGCAGCATTGGGCCCAAGTCAAGCCTGAGCAGACCTTCATGGCGCGCCGCGTCAAGCAAGCCGATGGCACCTTGGGCGACTGGAAACACATCAGCTACGCGCAAGCGTGGCAGACCGCCCGCAGCATCGCGCAAGGCCTGATCGACCGGGGCCTGAATGCCGAGCGCCCCGTCGTCATCCTGAGCGAAAACAGCCTCGAACACGCCCTGTTGGCCCTCGGTGCGATGCTGGCCGGTGTGCCCTTTGTGCCCACTTCTCCGCCCTACTCGCTGGTCAGTGTGGACTACGACAAGCTCAAGCACGTGCTGAACACCGTCACGCCCGGCATGGTCTTCGCGTCGGACGCCCGCTATGCCAAAGCCATTGCCGCCACCGTCGGTGCGGACATGGAAATCGTCATGGCCGAAGGCGGCGTAGAGGGCCGCCAAGTCACCGCGTTCGACAGCCTGTGCGCCACCGTCGCCACACCCGCCGTGGACGCGGCGATTGCGGCCACCGGCCCCGACACCATCGTCAAATTCTTGTTCACCAGCGGCTCCACCAAGCTGCCCAAAGCGGTCATCAACACCCAGCGCCTGTGGTGTGCCAACCAACAGCAAATGGCGCAGTCCATGCCGGTGCTGGCCGAGCAAGAGTTGGTGCTGGTCGACTGGCTGCCGTGGAACCACACCTTTGGTGGCAACCACAACGTGGGCATGGTGATCTACCACGGCGGCACGCTGTACATCGACGACGGCAAGCCCACCCCCGCCCTGATTGGCGAGACTTTGCGCAACCTGCGCGAGATCGCGCCCACGGTGTACTTCAACGTGCCCACCGGTTTTGAAGCGATTGCCAACGCCATGACCCGCGACGACCAGCTGCGCAAGACGCTGCTGTCACGCGTGCAGATGTTCTTTTATGCCGGTGCCGCATTGGCCCAGCCGATCTGGGACAGCCTGTACGCCTCGCAAGAGCGCGAAGTGGGCGAGCGCATCGTCATGGGCACGGGCTTGGGCATGACCGAGTCCGGCCCGTTTGGCATTTTTGTGACCAACCCCTTTGTGCAAGCGGGCGACCTGGGCGTGCCCACGCCCGGCTTGGAGCTCAAGCTGGTGGACATGCAGGGCAAGACCGAGGTGCGCTACCGGGGCCCCAACATCACGCCCGGTTACTGGCGAAACGCCCCAGAAACCGCTGGCGCGTTCGACGAAGAAGGCTTTTTTTGCACCGGCGACGCGGTCAAGTGGATCGACGAAACCGACATCCACCTGGGCCTGAAGTTCGACGGCCGCATTGCCGAAGACTTCAAACTGGCCACCGGCACCTTTGTGAGCGTGGGCCCGCTGCGCGGCAAGATCATTGCCGCTGGCGCGCCTTACATCCAAGACGCGGTGCTCACCGGCATCAACTTGAAGGAAGTCGGTGCCATGGTGTTCCCGACGCCCGCGGTGCGCGCCTTGAGCGGCCTGCCCGCCGACGCGCCCATGGCCGATGTGCTGGCCGCAGCCCCCGTGCTGGCCAAGTTCCAAGAGATCGTCAACACGCTGGCCCAGAGCGCCACCGGCAGCGCCAACCGCATTGCCCGCCTGTGCTTGCTGTCTGAGCCGCCCACCATTGACAAGGGCGAGATCACCGACAAAGGCTCGATCAACCAGCGCGCCGTGCTCACCCACCGCGCTGACACGGTGGCCAAGCTGCACGACGGCACGCTGCACAGCATTGTGAAACCCCAATGAACGACCAGTAGGAGCAACGCCCCCGTCGCGAAAACCGCCCGGCGAAAACCGCCTAGCGAAAATCGCGACGAGGGCGTCGCTCCTACAAGAAACCGAAAGAAACAACATGGCCTCCAAAGGATTTTTCAACGCCTTCGCCGACGTCTGGATGCACGAAGGCGTGCGCACACCGATGGTCGATTACTGCGGCGCATTGGGCCACATCTCACCCACCGACATGGGCATCAAGGCCGCCCGCGAAGCGCTCAAACGCGCGGGCATTGACCCCACCGACATTGGCTCGGTGTTGACCGGCAACATGGCCCCCGGCGACTTTGACCAGTTCTTTTTGCCCCGCCACATTGGCCTGTACGCGGGTGTGCCCGTGGACGTGCCCGCCCTGATGGCGCAGCGCATTTGCGGCACCGGCTTTGAGCTGTTTCGCCAAGCGGGCGAGCAAATCGAAGCGGGCGTGTGCGACGCCGCGTTGGTGGTCGGCACCGAGAGCATGACGCGCAACCCGATTGCCGCCTTTGACCACCGCAGCGGCTTCAAGCTGGGCGCGCCCGTGGGCTTCAAGGACTTCATGTGGGAAGCACTCAAGGACCCGGCCGCTGGCATCAACATGATCCAGACCGCCGAAAACTTGGCCAAGAAATACAACATCAGCCGCGAAGAGGTGGACCAGTTCGCCTCCGACTCGTTTACCAAGGCCGTGGCGGCGCAGCAAAGCGGCTTTCACGCGGGCGAAATCGTGCCCGTCATCACCGAAAAGTTCGAGCTCGAGGGCTACAAGCCCCGTGGCATCAAGCTGCAAGGCAAGGTCAACGAGGTCAGTGCCGACACGCACCCCCGCATCTCGCCCGCCGAGGTGCTGGCCAAGCTGCGTCCTGTGTATGACGGTGGCGTGCAAACCGGTGGCAACAGCGCCGCCTTGGTCGATGCCGCCGCCGCCTGCGTGGTGACATCGGGTGCGTATGCCCAAAAATTAGCCCAAGCCAATGGAAAACAGCCCATCGCCCGCGTGGTGGCTGCCGCCGTGGCCGGTGTGCCACCCGAGATCATGGGCATTGGCCCCGCCCCTGCCATCCGCTTGCTGCTGGAGCGCACGGGCCTCACATTGGCGCAGATTGACCGTTTCGAGATCAACGAAGCCCAAGGCGCGCAAACCTTGGCGGTGGGCCGCGAGCTGGGATTGGATATGTCCAAGCTCAACGTCAACGGCGGCGCGATCGCGCTGGGCCACCCACTGGCCACCACCGGCGTGCGCCTGACCATCACCCTGGCCCGCGAGCTGCAACGCTCGGGCAAGCGCT
>JAHECM010000102.1 GCA_024641725.1 Limnohabitans sp.
TCGGCGTCGTCCAGCACGTTCACGGTTTTGACGGTTTTGGTGTCCACGCCGCAGGCTTTGAGGATCTGGATCGCACGGCCCGAAAAACCGCACATGGGGAAGCTGGCGCTGCCCTTCATGAACAGGGTGATCTCGTTGCCTTTGACGAGTTGGTCGATGCGTTGTTGGGTGTCGCTCATGGTCTTTTCTCCAAGGGGTGCCGATTTCGAATGGTGTAGATTATCCCTCTGATTGGAAAACCACACATGATTGACCACCTCGACCACCTGGTGCTGACCACTTGCAACGAAGCAGCGTGTGTGGATTTTTACACCCGGGTTTTGGGCATGACGCTGGAAAGCTTTGTGGGCGGCACGCCGTCGGTCACGCGCCAAGCGTTCAAGTTTGGGGCCCAAAAAATCAATCTGCATGTGCGCGGCAAAGAGTTCGAGCCCAAAGCCCACCTGCCTGTGCCCGGCGCGCTGGACTTGTGTTTCATCGCTTCGGTGCCGCTGGACGAGGTGATCGTTCGGCTCCAGGCGCAGGCCTGGCCCGTGGTGGAAGGCCCCGTCATGCGCACCGGGGCGACCCAAAAAATCAGGTCGGTTTACGTGCGAGACCCCGATCTGAACCTGATTGAAATCTCCGAGTTGGCCTGAGCGCGTCGCCGCACGCGCCCACAGCCGCTTGAGGCAAGTTCAATCGGCGTACACGCCTGCCGATCGGATCACTGGGCCCCATTTGTTGATCTCGGACTGCAGCCAAGTGCGCAGACCCTCGGGCGTTTGTTTGGATTCCGGCACGATCTCTGCGCCCAGGTCGGCCATGCGGGCGGTAAAGGCCGGGTCTTTCAGGCTGGCGCGCAGGGCCGAGCCGAACTTTTCAATGACCGCTGCAGGCGTGCCCTTGGGGGCATAAACGCCGTGCCACACGAGGACTTCAAAATCTTTCATGCCGCTTTCGCTCAAGGTCGGCGCGTCAGGCAAGGCCTTGATGCGCTGCTTGGTGGTCACGCCGTACATGTTGACGGTGCCCGCCTTGATGTGCTGCGTGGTCTGCGTGGTTTGGTCACACAGCAGGTCCACTTGGCCGCCCAGCAAAGCGTTCATGGCCGGGGCCGTGCCCGAAAACGGCACCGTGGTCAGGTCCACCCCCAGGGCTTGTTGAAACAACATGCCGCACAGGTGCGACACTGCGCCCAGACCCGCATTGGCCAGGTTGATTTTTTTGGCGTTGGCTTTGACGTAGGCGCTGAGCTCGGACAAGTTTTTGGCAGGCAAGTCTTTGCGCCCCAGCAGCGTCATCGGCACGTCCACCACTTGGCTGACGTACTCAAAGTCGGTCAGCGGGTTGAAGCTCATCTTGCGGTACAGCGCAGGTGCGGTGGACATGCCGTTGTGGTGGACCAAGAAGGTGTAACCGTCGGGGTTGGCTTTGGCCACATAGGCCCCTGCCAGGGTGCCCCCTGCGCCCACTTTGTTTTCGACCAAGACCGTTTGCCCCAAGGACTTGGTCATGGTGGCGGCCAGTGTGCGCGCCACGATGTCGGTGGGGCCGCCTGCGGCAAACGGCACCACCAAACTGATGGGTTTGGCCGGGTAGCTTTGGGCCATGGCCAAGCCGCAGGCGAGGGTGCAAGCGCTGGTCACCAGCAGTTGGGTGATGTTTCGGCGTGTGAATTGCATGGGGTTCCTGTCGCAAAAAGTTGACCTGAGCTTGCGATGTTGATGAAACCCAGCCCATCGCGCAAGGGGAGGAACACCCATTGCCCTGGCCTATTTGTCACTTCTTTGTCACGTCAGATCAGAGCGGCCACAGACCCCCGGTGCACCGGTCTGTGCCCGCCAAGTCGGGCTTGGACTGGACTTGCTCAAACCCAGCTTGGCGCAGCAGGCCTTGCACGGCAGCGGCTTGGTCCCAGCCGTGCTCCAGCAACAGCCAGCCGCACGGGGCCAAGCGGCTTGGGGCCTGCGCAATGATTTGGCGAATGTCATTGAGCCCGTCGGCCCCGCTGGTGAGCGCTTGCAGCGGCTCGTGCGTCAAGGCGACCAGGTGCGGGTCGCCGTCGGCCACATAGGGCGGGTTGGAGACGATGAGGTCAAACGGGCCTGTCACAGCGTCCATCCAGTGGCTGTGCACAAACTGCACGGGCAGCTGCAGGCGCTGGGCGTTGGCTTGGGCCACCGCCAAGGCGTCGGTGCTGGCGTCCACGGCGGTCACGCGGGCATGGGGGCGGCGGTGTTGCAAGGCCAGCGCGATGGCCCCGCTGCCGGTGCCCAGGTCCAGCACTTGCGGGGCCTGGTTTGGCTCGGTCACTGCCCTTTTGGGGGGCTCGGTCAAGCGCTCCAGCGCCCATTCGACCAGGGTTTCTGTGTCTGGGCGTGGGTCCAGCACGCGGGCGTCCACACGCAAGTCCAGTCCAAAAAACGCTTTGGTGCCCGTGATGTAAGCCAGCGGCTCGCCCGCAGCGCGGCGGGCCAGCCAGAGGGTGAGCTGCGCCAGTGCCTCGGCAGGCAGGTGGTCGGTGCCGTTTGCCAGCAGCCAAGCGCGGTCGTGCAGGTCGCGCCCCAGCGCGTGCAGGTGCAGCATCTGGGCATCGATGCGCGCCAGCCCCAGGGCTTGGGCGTGTTGCAGGCTTTCGTGCAAGGTGGTCATGGGCGTGAAAGGGTGGGGTGGGCTTTAAGGCGTTCGGTTTTCCAGCTCGGCCAACTGCTCGGCTTGTCTGGCCGCTTGCAGGGCGGTGACCACATCCTGCAAATCGCCCTCCATGATGCTCAGCAACTTGTACAAGGTCAGGTTGATGCGGTGGTCGCTCAGGCGCCCTTGCGGAAAGTTGTAGGTGCGGATGCGGTCCGAGCGGTCGCCGCTGCCGATCAGGCTTTTGCGCTCGGCGGCGTCTTTGGCGGCGCGCTCGGCTCGGTCTTTTTCTTGGATGCGGGCCGTGAGCACCTTGAGGGCCTGCGCCTTGTTGCTGTGCTGGCTGCGACCGTCTTGGCATTCGGCCACGATGCCCGTGGGCAGGTGGGTGATGCGCACGGCCGAATCGGTCTTGTTGATGTGCTGCCCGCCCGCACCGCTGGCGCGGTAGGTGTCGATGCGCAGATCAGACGGGTTGATCTTGATGGCCTCGGCCTCGTCGGGCTCGGCCAGCACCGCCACGGTGCAGGCGCTGGTGTGGATGCGCCCTTGCGTCTCGGTGGCCGGCACGCGCTGCACCCGGTGACCGCCCGACTCGAACTTGAGCGCGCCATACACACCCTCACCAGCGCTGCCGCCGTCGATGCGCACCACCACCTCTTTGTAGCCCCCCAGCTCGCTGGGCGACTCGGAGACGAGCTCTGTTTTCCAGCCCTGGCTGTCGGCGTAACGGGTGTACATGCGCAGCAAGTCGCCTGCAAACAGGGCCGACTCGTCGCCGCCTGTGCCCGCACGGATTTCTACAAAAGCGGGCCGTGCGTCGTCCGGGTCTTTGGGCAGCAGCATGCGCTGCAGCTCGGCTTGCAAGGTGAGCAGCTCGGCGCTGGCGCTGGCGATCTCTTCTTCGGCCATGTCGCGCAGATCGGCGTCGCTGAGCAGGGCTTGGGCCGCGCTCAGGTCGGCGCTGCGCTGCTTGTAGCGCGCAAACCGGCTCGCCACCGCCGCCACTTCGGCGTGCTCTCGCGAGAGCTTCATGAACTGCGCCATGTCCGCCATGATGTCTTCGCGCGAGAGCAAAAAGTCCAGCTCACCCAGCCGGTCGGCGTAGCGTTCGAGTTGTTGGAGCAAAAAATGTTTCATGTGAGCCGGTGAGTGGAGCCGTCACCGCGAGCGAAGCAGTGCGGTGGACCGTCATCGCGAACAAAGCGCGGCGATCAAGGCGTTGGCCGTGTGTCGTCTGGACTGCCGGGCAGCGCTAACGCTCTGGCCGCAAAAACAGGCGTTGCACCGTTTGCATGGTCTGCTCGCGCTGCGTTGGGTCGGCGCTGCGCAGTTCGGCCAGCGCGCCGTGCAGCATTTTTTGGGTCAGGCCACGCGAGAGGGCTTCGAGCACCGCGTCGGGGTCCTCGCCTTTGGCCAATTGTTTGCGGGCGCGGGCCAGTTCGGTCTCGCGCCAAGCGTCGGCCTGCGACTGCAATTGCTGGATCAGCGGCACTGTGCCACGTTGCATCAGCCAGTGGCTGAAGCTCAGCACCCCCGCGTCGATGATGACTTCGGCCTCGGCCACCGCCGCTTGGCGCTGGGCTTGGCCCGTTTGCACCACAGTGGCCAAGTCGTCCACGGTGTAGAGGTAAACGTCTTCCAGGTCTTTGACCTCGGGCTCGATGTCACGCGGCACGGCCAGATCGACCATGAACATGGGCCGGTGCTTGCGTTTTTTGAGCGCCCGCTCCACCGCGCCCAAACCGATCAAGGGCAGCGTGCTGGCGGTGCAGCTGATGACCGCGTCAAATTCGTGCAAGCGCTCGGGCAGATCGGCCAGGCGCATGACTTCGGCCCCAAAACGGCCAGCCAGCGTTTCGCCGCGCTCCAAGCTGCGGTTGGCGATGGCCATGGCGCGCGGCTGTTTGGCGGCAAAGTGGGTCACCACCAGCTCGATCATCTCGCCCGCGCCCACAAACAACACCTTGATGTCCTTCAGGTCCTCGAACAACTGGCTGGCCAGGCGCACGGAGGCGGCGGCCATGCTGATCGAGTGGACGCCAATTTCGGTGGAGCTGCGCACCTCTTTGGCCACCGCAAAACTGCGCTGGAACAACTGGTTGAGCGTGGTGCCCAGGGCACCCGCGTCTTCGGCGGCACGCACCGCGTCTTTGAGCTGGCCCAGAATTTGGGCTTCGCCCAGCACCATGGAGTCCAGCCCACTGGCCACCCGAAAGGCGTGGCGGGCGACGTCATCGCCTTCGAGCAAATAGGTGTGCGACTGCAGATCTTGTGGGCTGACGCCGCCGGTCTGGGCCAACCAGCGCAGTGTGTCGGCAGCGGCGCATTGGTCGGCGGCGCAATAAATCTCGGTGCGGTTGCAGGTCGAGAGGATAGCCGCTTCGGGCGCTTGTGCGGCCGGGCCGCTCAGGTCATGGCGCAGCGCGTTCAAGGTGGGGGCCAATTGGTCCACGGCGAACGCAAACCGGCCGCGCAAGTCGAGCGGCGCAGTCGTGTGGTTCAAACC
>JAHECM010000107.1 GCA_024641725.1 Limnohabitans sp.
GACAACTCTTCCGAGCTGATGATGCCGTCGTTGAAGCCGTAGCGCAGCACCACGTTGCCAAACACCATGATGACCATGGCGGACAGCATGATGACCAGCGTGAGTTCGGCCAGCTTGAAAAAGAGGTCGGTGAGTTTTTTCATGATTCAATCAAAAAAAGCCCCCTGCTCGCGCAGGGGGCGTTTTGGAAAACCCCAGGTTTACTTGGTGTTCTCGATGGCCTTGAGCAGGTCAGGACCGTTTTTCTCAGCAAAGGTCTTGGCGATTTCACCGGAAACGATTTTCTGGAACGGTGCCATGTCCACGTTTTCAATGATCTGCATGCCCGACTTCTTGAGCTCGGATACCACTTTGCCTGCGTTTTGGGCGTTCAGGTCACGCTGGTATTTGGCGGCCTCGCGGGCGGAGTCCACCAGCACCTTTTGGTAGTTGGCGGGCAGGCTGTCGAACTTGGCCTTGTTCATGGCCAAGATGATGGGCGAGTACACGTGGTTGCTCACCGTGAGGTACTTTTGCACTTCGTAGAACTTGGACGAGTAGGTCACGTTGATCGGGTGCTCTTGCGCGTCGAAGGTGCCCGTTTCCAGCGCGGTGTACAGCTCGGCAATCGGCATTGGGGCAGGGTTCATGCCCAAGAGCTTGAAAGCTTGGATGTGGTACGGGTTGGGGGTGGAGCGGATCTTCAGGCCCTTCAAGTCTTCAGGCTTGTTGACGGGGCGCTTGTTGTTGGTGAAGGCGCGCCAGCCGTTTTCCCAGTAGGCCAGGCCTTTCATGCCATGGGGCGACAACTCGTTGAGCACACCGGTGCCGACATCGCCGTCGAGCACGTTGTATGCGTGCTGCGCATTGCGAAACACAAAGGGCAGCTCCATGGCGGCGGTGTGGGGCACGATGCCGTTGTAGTTGGACGCGCCGCTGGAGACGATGTCGATGGTGCCGCCGCGCACGCCGTTGATCATGGCCGCGTCATTGCCCAGTTGGTTGGCTGGGAAGATGGCGATTTCCACGTCACCGTTGGTGCGTTGTTTGACCAACTCGGCCATCTTGACTGCGGCAGCGTGTTGGCCGTCGGTGGCGTTGACCGCGTGGCCCATTTTGAGGTTGAACTTGGCGGCGTAAGCGCTGGAGCCGACGGCGGCCACGAGGCAGGCGAGCAGGATGCGAGAAAGTTTCATGGTTTTGTCTCCGGGTTAAAAAAATGAATGCAAGAGGGACGGGAAAAAATCAATCGGTGGGCAGCGCGTATTCGTCGGCGCTGAACACGGTGTGGAACACCTGGCCGTCGAACATGGCGATCAGGTCTTTGGACACTTCGCGGCTTTCTAGGCGCACGGCAGAGGCCAGTGCGACTTCGATGGACTCGCGCGTGGGGTAGCGCACCGACAGCACCATGCCGAAATGCGGGTCACTCACATCGCTTTCGACTTGGCGCAGCACGCGCACCTCTTGCGCGCCCGGAAAGCGGGTCCACAAAGGCACGAGTTTTTCGCGGATGTAGCGGTTGAAGGCGTCTTCCATGCCGGGTTTGACGGTGCCTTGGAAAAATGCGCAGCGGATGAACATGGGGCAATCCTTGTGGTGAAAAATCAGAGGGCAGGGGACAGATGCACTTGCAAGGCTGTAAGCGCTTGAGCGACCATGTCGTGCACCGGTTCGGTGATGGGCAGGCGAACCACATCGGGCTCGTCGGCCTGGGGTTTTTCGAGCGTGCGGAACTGGCTGTCCAGCAAGCCCGGCTGCATGTAGTGGCCCACGCGTTGCTGCATGCGTTGTTCAATCAAGGCAAAGTCGCCGTCCAAAAAGACAAAGCAGACCTCGCCCGCTTGGGCGCGGATGCGGTCGCGGTACACGCGTTTGAGTGCCGAGCACGCCACCACTCGGCCTTGCGCGGTGCTGCTTTGCGCCAGGTAGTGGCCAATGCGGTCCAGCCAAGGCCAGCGGTCGTCGTCTTGCAGGGCAATGCCCGAGCGCATTTTGGCCACGCTCTCAGGGGTGTGCAGGTCGTCGCCATCGACCATGGCCAGACCCAGTCGTTCTGCCAAAGCGGCGGCCATGGTGGACTTGCCGCAACCGGAAACCCCCATGACGATGAGGCGAACAGGCGAAGTGTTCATGGCTTGTGCTTTGGCTTCACAGGCCCAGGGCCGCACATTCGGGCACGGGGGTGCGCAAAGGCTGACCCGTTGTGCCCGCTTGCATGTTGGCAAATGCCAGGTCGGCCATGGCTTGGCGGGTCTCGGTGGTGGCGCTGGCCATGTGGGGGGTCAGCACCACGTTGCGCATGCCCCACAGGGCCTCGGGCACTTTGGGCTCGTCGGCAAACACGTCCAGGCCAGCGCCTGCGATGGTGCCGTTTTGCAGGGCGGCGACCAGGGCCTCTTCATCGGCCACGCTGCCGCGCGCGACGTTGATGAAAAAGCCGCGTGGGCCGAGCGCCTTGAGCACTTCGGCGTTGATCATGTGGCGCGTGCCTGCGCCGCCGGGGGTGATGGCGACCAAAAAGTCGACCTCGGCGGCCAGTGCTGTGGCGTTGGCATAAAAGGTGTAAGCCAAATCGGCTTTGGCGCTGCGGGCGGTGTAGGCAATCGACATGCCAAACGCGCTGGCCCGCTGGGCAATGGCTTTGCCAATGCGGCCCATGCCCACGATGCCCATGCGCGCTCCCGACACCTTGCGGCCCAAAGCCATGGGGCCGTTGGGCCACTGGCCAGCCCGCACAAATTGGTCGGCTTGGGCGATGTTGCGGCCCACCGACAGCACCAGGCCCATGGCCAAGTCGGCCACGTCGTCGGTCAGCACGTCGGGGGTGTGCGTGACAGGAATGCCGTGCGCGATGGCGGCGGTCACATCCACGCCGTCATAGCCCACACCAAACACCGACACCACCTTGGCATTGGGCAGCTGCGACAGCAAGCTGGCCGGCACGCTGGCTTCGCCCGTGCCCGCCACACCCACGATGCGGGGGGCCAATTCGGCAAAGGCGCCCGGGTCGGTCACATGGGTGCGGTCGTGCACGGTGTAGGCCGTCTCCAGGTGCTTTTGGTAGAAAGGGTGGAGTTTGGCCACGGCCAGCACATCGGGTTTGGACACTTGAATGGCTCCGGTCATAAAACAGATTGGACAGCGCTGTCCAAAAAATACAAAAAAAAGTGAATACAAAACCCTCAGGTTTTCAGAGGTGGATCAGGGTTTTCCACGAATCTTGAAAATGAACGCCTCAGGCTTTGGGATAGCGCTATCCTATCGACTGCAGACACCACTTCTTCTACGGATTAACCCTTGCCTCACAGCGCCTCGTCACTGCCCAAGCTCCCCAAAAGCCACCGCGCCACGGGCCGCGTCACGCTCAGCGACGTGGCCCGGGCCGCCGGGGTCAGCCCCAGCACCGTGTCGCGCGCCTTGCGCGGCGAAAGGGCGGTGGACCCGGCCTTGATCGAGCGGGTGCAAGCCGTCTCGGCCAAACTCGGTTATGTGCCTGACCCGGCCGCACGGGCGCTGGCCTCGCAACGCAGCAACCATGTGGCGATCTTGATTCCGCTCTTGTCCAACGCCCTGTTTGTGGATTTGCTGGACGCGGCCCAAAAAACGCTGCGCGCGGCGGGCTACCAAACCCTGATGGGCGTGACCCACTACGACGCCAGCGAAGAAGAGCAACTGCTGCGCGAGCAGTTGCTGCACCGCCCGGCGGGTCTTTTGGTCACCGGGCTGGACCACAACCCGGCCACGCGCCAACTCATGCACAGCAGCCAGGTGCCTTGCGTGCACTTGATGGACTTGCCCGTGGGTGGGATCAGCGATGCGCCATATTGCGTGGGCTTTCACCAAACCGAAGCCGGGGCGGCCATGACGCGGCACTTGCTGGCCCAAGGCCGCCAACGCATCGCATTTGCGGCAGCGCAACTGGACCCCCGTGTCATGCAACGCCTGTATGGCTGGCGCAGCGCGGTGCAGGCGGCGGGCGTGTACGCGCCGACCCTGGAGTTTCTCAACCCCGCGCCCTCATCTTTGGCGCTGGGCGCGCTGATGTTTGAGCAAATCATGCAGCAGCGCCCCGCAGTGGACGCGATCTTTTTTTGCAACGACGACTTGGCACAGGGCGCTTTGATGGCGGCTTTGCGCCTGGGCATTCAGGTGCCCGCGCAGGTGGCGATTGCGGGCTTCAACGACTTGACTGGCAGCGACCAAATGCTGCCCCCACTGACCACCGTGCGCACCCCGCGCGCGCACATCGGCGAAGCCGCAGCGCAGATGCTGCTGACGCTGATGCGCGGCGACACCCCCGCAGCCCCCCAACTCGATCTGGGCTTCGACATCCTGCAACGCCAAAGCACCTGAGCCCGCTACCCCGTAGGAGCCGCACCCCGTGCGCGATTGTTGTGGGCTTCACATTTGCAGTCTTTTTGGCTAGTTTGTCTTGACAGGGAGAGCCAAAAAATGGACGACACGCAACCACACGCTCACCGCCTGCGCTCGGGCCGGTATTCGCAGGCGGGACAGATGTACATGATCACGGTGGTCACAGAAAATCGGCAGCGATTTTTTGACGACTTTGCCGCCGCCCGCACGTTGGTGCAGATCCTCAAGGGCGAGCAGGAACTGGGCCGGGCATCCACCTTGGCCTATGTGGTCATGCCGGACCATTTGCATTGGCTCATGCAACTGGGGGAGGGCGCGGCATTGGCCCGTTGCGTGCGCAACATCAAAGCCCTCACCACGCACCGACTGGGTCACACGTTGTGGCAATGCCGCTACCACGACCATGCTGTGCGCCAAGAGGAAGACCTGCAAGGCTTGGCCCGATACATCGTGGCCAATCCCATCCGCGCAGGCTTGGTCTCACGAGCCGGCTTATATCCGCATTGGGATGCGGTGTGGGTGTGATTACTCGCGGCAGGCGGAGCATCGCGCACGGGGTGCGGCTCCTACGGGTTGGTGGGTTGTGTGGGAGCAGCGCCCTGCGCGCGAATGGGGGGTGCGGCTCCTACGATCTAGGTCTCTGGGTTCATGTTGGGCTGTGGATCACGTTGCGCAGCGCTTGGCCTTGGGTCAGGCGGGCGATGTTGTCGGCCATGGTTTCTTGGCGGCGGCGC
>JAHECM010000116.1 GCA_024641725.1 Limnohabitans sp.
CCGACAGGGGCAGCAGCATCCAGTCGGCACCGCTGTCCATGGCGCGCTCGGCCCCTTTGAGGTTGGGCACCAGCACCGACACCACCAAGCCCGGCAAGGTTTTGGCAAAGGCCACCAACTCGGCCGTGTCGGCCAGCTGCGGCAGCAACTTGGGCGGCACGAAAGAGCCGACCTCGATCTCGCGGATGCCTGCGTCGTAAGCGCCTTGAATCCATTGCAGTTTTTGCGCGGTGGGCAGCGTGCGAGCGATGCTTTGCAAGCCGTCGCGCAACCCGACTTCGCGGATCTGCACACGCTGGGGCCATTGAAATGCGTTCATGCCGAATGTCCTTGTCTCATGGGGGCCCAGTTTAATGTTTCCAATCGATCATACAATTCAATTTTGGAAGAATCTTTGTTCCAAATTGGAATATCTTAATGCGTGACCTCGACCTGACATCGCTGCGCCTGTTCGTGACCGTCTGCGACACCGGCAACATGAGCCGCGCCGCCGAAAAGGCCAGCATGGTGGCTTCGGCCGTGAGCAAACGCTTGGCTCAACTGGAAGCCACCGTGGGTGCCAGCTTGCTGACCCGGCGCAAGCACGGTGTGGTGCCGACCCCCGCAGGCGAGACCCTGCTGGAACACGCCCGCAGCATGCTGCTGAGCGCCAGCCGCATCGAGCGCGACATGGCCAGCCACGCGGCGGGCATCCAAGGCCGTGTGAACGTCTTGGCCACAGCCTCGGTCATGGCCGAATCACTGGCCGACGAGATCGCCGAGTTCTTGAAAAAGCCCGAGCACCAGAACATCCAGATCGATCTGGAAGAACGCATCAGCCCCGAAGTGGTGCGCGGCATCCGCGAAGGCGTGGCGTCGATTGGCATTTGCTGGGACGCGGCCGAAACCGGTCTGCTGCACACCCGCACTTACCGCCACGACCACCTGAGTGTGGCCGTGCCCAAAGGCCATCCGCTGTGCGCACTCCAGGCGGTGCGCTACGCCGACACGCTCGACTTCGAGCATGTGATCATGCCGGTCAACTCCGCCGTGGAAGTGATGCTGCAACGCGAAGCGGGCCTACTGGGCAAGCGGCTGCAACACCGCGTGATCGTGACCAATTTTGAAGCCGCATTGCGCGTGGTGCGCGCCGGACTGGCCATTGCGCTGGTGCCGCGCGAGGTGACCACGCTGTATGCCGAGGCCTATGGGCTGGAGATCTTGCCGCTGCAAGAAAACTGGTCCGAGCGCCGCTTCATTTTGTGCCATCGGGGTGAAGACGTGCTGAGCCCGGCAGCGCAGCTGCTGCTGAACTTTTTGTCTGCCGAACAGCCCAAGCACTGAGCGCTTGACCATGACCGATCCTGCATTTCAAACCCCGTTGCACACAGCCTTGAACCCCCCACTCAAAGTCTTGTACCTGAGCCAAGAGGCCGCGTTGATCCGTCGTCAACTGGCGGGTGAAGCCCTCACCCGCGAACAAGTCGGGCCACTGCGTGACGATGTCTCGACCGACGAGATCACGCCAGTGCACATCCTCAGCCATTACGACGACACGCTGGGCGATTTTGCGCACACCGGGCTGCGCTGCGAAGGCGCGAACCCGATCGCGCGGCGGGCATTGCGGCAAGCCGGGTTCCAGGTGCTGGTGGCCGGTCGCCGCTACGGCAAAGGCTCTTCGCGCGAGCACAGCCCCACCGCAGAAAAGCTCGCGGGTGTGCAGCTGGTGATCGCAGAAAGTATTGAACGCATCTACCGCCAAAACGCCGACAACATTGGTTTGTTCACCTCGACCAATTTTGGTTTGCTGGAGCGCATTGAACGCGGCGAAGCCATCACGCAGGCCGATCTGCTGCAAGACCGCGAGCCACTGGCGGCCTCGATCTTGTCGGCCGGCGGTCTGCTGCTTTGGGGTCAGCGCTTTTTAGGTGGGCGCGAGCCCCTGCTCGCGAATGCGGGCCCACAAACCCTGTTTGAAAAAATCCTGCAGCGCCACCGCCTGCCTGCGCCCCACACCCCAGCACACGCCCAAGCGGGCAGCGGTCTGTTTGTGCGGGCCGACTGGCGCTTTATCCACGAGTACTACACCGGCATGGCCGACACCTTGCTGCGCGGGGCTTTCGGCCAGCAGTTCACGCTGCAACGCCCTGAGCAGATCGTGGTGTTTGAAGACCACACCTCGTATGTCGAAGAAAGCCCAGCCCATGTGCGCGGTGGCCTGGTCGCCAACATGCACGCCATGAGCCAGGCGCAGCGCGCGTTTGCGGCGCGCCACGGTCTGCGCATGCACCGCACCCTCACCGATGCCGAAGTACGGTTAGACGACGGCAGCAACGTGGCGGGCATCTCGCACGCCATGGTGGCCGAACACTATGCCCTGCCTGGCCAAGTGGTGGTGGGGACCGACTCGCACACCCCGCACAGCGGGGCTTTGGGTTGCGTGGCCTTTGGCGTAGGCACCACCGACATGGCCAACGCCTTTGTCACTGGCGCCGTGCGCGTGACGCAGCCCGAGTGCGTGCGCGTCGAGCTGCAAGGCCACATGCACCCGGGCGTGACGGCCAAGGACCTGATGCTGCACCTGCTGGCCATGCCCTTTATCCGTGACGGTGAAGGGGTGGGCAAAGTGTTCGAGTTCACGGGCGAAGGCATGGCCCACCTGAGCACCGACGAACGCGCCACCCTCACCAACATGTGCGCCGAACTCGGGGGCCTGACGGGCATCGTGGCACCCGACGCTGAGACCGTGCGCTTTTTGAAAGAGCGCCGGGGCGTGGACTTTGCGCTGGAGGCCTGGATGCACAGCGACGCTGACGCGCATTACGCGCACCGGATCGCGTTGAACCTGAACGATCTGAGTCCCATGGTGGCGCGCCCCGGCGACCCTGGCCGGGGCTTGGCACTGGCGGACTTGCAGGAGCGCGTGCGCATCGACATCGCCTACGGCGGCTCGTGCACGGCGGGCAAGCGCGAAGACTTTGACCACTACCACGCGGTGCTGTCCTGGGGCCTGAAACACGGCCTGAAATTGGCCCCCGGCGTGCAGGTGTTTTTGCAATACGGCACCACCGCCGTGCGGGACTACTGCATCGCACGGGGCTATGACCACACCTTTGCGGCGTTGGGCGTGCGCATGCTGCAACCGTCTTGTGGGGCTTGCGCCAACTGCGGGCCAGGCTCGTCCACCGACGCCGATCAGGTCACGGTGAGCGCCATCAACCGCAATTTTCCGGGCCGCTCAGGCCCAGGCCAGGTCTGGTTGGCCAGCCCACCCACCGTGATGGCGAGTGCGCTGGCGGGGGAGCTGCTGTCGTTTGAGGGGCTGCAGCAGCGCTGGACTGCCGCGCTTCGCTCGCAGTGACATGAAGTGATGTTGGCCCGTGGCACGCAGGGACGCAGGAACGCAGGGACGTTGGCCCGTGACGTGAGCGTGAAGCCAGGCTCAGGCCACGGCAGGCTTGGCGATCGGGTCTTCTTGGATGGGCAGGTTCACCAGCGCTGCGCCCAAGGCCAGCACCATGTCGGCGTACCACATCCATGAATAGTCGCCCATGCGGGTGACGGCCAAACCGCCCAACCATGCGCCCAAAAAGCCGCCAATTTGGTGTGACAGCAGCGTCATGCCAAACAGCGTGGCCAAGTAACGTGTGCCAAACAGTTTGCCCACCAGCGTGGCCGTGGGGGGCACCGTGGCCAGCCAGGTGAAGCCCAGGCCTGCCGCAAAAGCGTAGAACGTCCACTCGGTTTTGGGCAGCAACAGGTAAGCGGCCACCAGCACAGCGCGTGAGCCGTACATCACGGCCAGCACATACTTGCTGCGGTATTTGGTGACCGACGCGCCCGCATACAAACTGCCCGCGATGTTGGCCAGGCCAATGATGGCCAGCGACCAACTCGCCACCGAAGGCGGCAGGCCACACAGGTCCACTTCGCCGGGCAAGTGCGTGACCAAAAACGCGATGTGGAAACCGCAGGTGAAAAAGCCCAGGTGCAGCAAGCCATAGCTGGGGTTTCTGAAAGCGTCTTTGAGCGCTTGGCGCAAGCCGCCGTCAGGGGTCGCGCTGGCTTGGGGCGCTTGGGTGTTGGCGGTGAGCTTGCCCACCAAGGGCAAGGCGGCCAGTGTGATGAACGCCATCGACCACATGGCCCCCATCCACCCCAGAGACTGGATCAGCTTTTGCGCAATGGGCGCAAACACAAACTGGCCAAAAGACCCGCCCGCGTTGATCACCCCCGAAGCGGTGCCGCGCGACTCGGCGGGCATGCGCTGGGCCGCCGCACCGATCAGCACAGAAAAACTCGCTGCGCCAGAGCCGGCCGCCGACAGCACGCCCAGCGTCAAGGCCAAACCCCAGGTGCTGCTCATCAAGGGCGTGATCGCGGTGGCCACGGCCATGAGCACCACCCCTCCCAGCAGCACCGGGCGCGGCCCAAAGCGGTCCGACAATGCGCCCGTCACCGGCTGCACAGCACCCCAGAAAAATTGGCCAATGGCCATGGCCAGACTCAGGCTGGCGATGCCCAAACCGGTGGAGGTGTTGATGGGGCCCAGAAACAGGCCATTGGCCAGACGGATGCCGTTGGTGATCATCAAGATGCCCGCTGCGGCGAGCGTGATGGCGACCACGCCAGGGTGTTTGAGAGAGCGGAACAAGGGGTGGCTTTCGTTGAGAAGGGTGACCGATGGTAGGGGAAATCTGTGGACCGCGTTCAGCGGGCCGCAGGCTCAAGCCGTGACGGGCTGATGCCGCTGGCTCCACCACAGCACCCCCGCACTGCAGGTGGCCACGCCCATGAGGGCCAAAAAGCCAGCCCGGTAAGTGCCAAACACGGTCGAGAGCAAACCGAACACGGGCGGGCCCAACACCACGCCCAAGAAGGTGAACCCCAGTGTGCCGCCGGTGGCCATGCTGGCCATGCCGGGCGGCGCGCGGCGCGCCACTTCGGCCAGGTACACGCCGTTCCAGCCAATGGCCGAAGCGCCAAAGACCACCAACACAAGGACCATCCACACACGCGGCGTGTCTGCCGAAAGCAGCGCCGTGGCCAGCGCGCCACTGACCATCAG
>JAHECM010000129.1 GCA_024641725.1 Limnohabitans sp.
AGCCAGCAGGCCATGAAGCGGGCCAAGGCGTGTTTGTGGCTCAGGGCTTGACCGGTCTGGTTGAGCACCCGGATGCGCCAGGTTTTCATGGCCAGGGTCTGGCCTTGGTGCCAAAAATAAATGAAATAGACCGCCAGGCTCAGGAAGCAAATGGCTTGAAAGCCCGAGCGCAGCAGGGCGTTTTGTTTCATGTCGGCGGGCGACAGGCCGCTGACCCAGTAAGCCGCGATGAAGTAGGCCAGACCGGCCGTCACCAGCACGCCAAACAGCAGCATTCCTTCGTACAGCCAGCAGGCCATCCGCCGGGACAAGGGCGGTGTGCTCAGATCAATCACACCCGCCTCGGAGGCAAGCGCGGGGCTCATGAGGCGGGGGCCTCATCGCGCTGGCTGTTGTTCGCGGGTGCTGATGCGGCGGGTTTGGCGCTGACATCACTGGGGATGGGCAGCAGCGTTTTTTTGTCGATTGGCGTTTGGGGGGCGGTGGGCGCCGGGCGGCTGGCTTGCCAAGCGGGCGGTGGTGCCACAAAGCGCTCGGCGTTGGCCGGTTTGGAGCTGGGCGCAGTTGTTTTGGCAGGCCCTGGGTTGGCAGAGGACAACTGGCGCTTTTGCTCCGGACTCAAAGATTGGTATTCGTCCCACTTGGCCTTTTTTTCGTCTTTGGGCAAGTTGTGGAGGGTATTGAAGTTGAGCCGGGCCTGGCTTCTTTGCACTGCGCTGAGTTTGACCCACTCGGTCATGCGCTCATGAATAGTGGCTTTGTCTGCTTCGGGCCATTGGTCAAAATTTTGCGAAATGGCCCTCCATTTGCCTTTTTGGATTTCCGACAATTCACTCCAGCGCGATGCGAGTGGGGCCAGAGCCCGTTTTTCCTTGGCGGACAACTGTTGCCAGCCACTGGACAAGGGTTTGGGCTGGACCTCGGGGGGCGTTGCCGACTGTGCCCAGCCGCTGCTTGTGCTCGCGCAAGTCAGCGCCAAGCCCAAACCCAGGCAAGATAGGGCGCGTGTCAGAGCTTTCACGGTGACGACGGCTTCAGTCATGTGTGGCGTTTTCGCTGTGGCCTTGTTTCAGAAATTGGACAAACCCGGGGTCGGTGTAAGCGGCGGGCGGGAGTTCGTCCACCAGCAGCGCGGAGTCCACAGCGGCCAGTTCGGCGACCGTGTTTTCGCGGCTGATCCAGGTCACAGTCACCAAACCAACGACCAAAGCCACCAAGGGCAAAGCCGATCCCAGGATATTCCAGATATTCAAGCCTTCGCTGGGTGGACCAGCCAAGGTCATGCTGCCATTGGATTGGCGCGAGCCCTGCAGAACCAGGGCCATGTCGGGTTTGCGCGCGGCCAAAGCTTGCTGGCGGGCAAAGCGCAGGCGTTCGCTCACGTCGGGTGAAAGTTCGCTGCTGTGGCGCGACAAAGCTTGCGCGAATTGCTGACCGAGTTGGTCCAGCGGTTCGCGCGGCATATGGAGGTTGTTCGTTGTCATGTTCTTATTCCCTGTGCTGTGAGTGTCTTGTTCAAGGCCAAGATGGCGCGGGAGCAATGCGTTTTGACGCTGCCTTCGGTGCAGCCCATCACGGCAGCGGTCTCTGCCACGTCCAGCTCCTCCCAATAACGCAGCAGGAAGGCTTCGCGTTGACGTGTAGGCAAATCCATCACGGCGGATTCGATGTGTTGCATGGTTTGCAGCCGCCCGGTCCACTGTTCTGCGCTTTCGCCGAGGCGGTCAGCGGTTTCAGCGGCATTGACTTCGAGCAAATCAAAATCTTCGCCGCCATCTTGCGATGTGAAATCTGTGAGGTTGCTAAACAGCGCGTTGCGGGTTTTCTGGCGGCGAAACCAGTCCAGTGTGGTGTTGGACAAAATGCGCTGGAAGAGCAAGGGCAGCTCAGCCACAGGTTTGTCGGCGTAGTGCGTGGACAGCTTGATCATGCTGTCTTGCAGTATGTCCAAGGCCGCGTCTTCGTTGCGCACGTGGTAGTACGTGCGTTTGAACGCTTTTTTCTCGGATTGCTTGAGAAAGTCCGATAGTTCTTTGTCGGTGGCCAACTTGGAGGGTGCGGTGCGCA
Organism: Limnohabitans sp.; assembly: GCA_024641725.1. Taxonomy (GTDB): domain Bacteria; phylum Pseudomonadota; class Gammaproteobacteria; order Burkholderiales; family Burkholderiaceae_C; genus Limnohabitans_A. The sequence continues at coordinate 2,068 of JAHECM010000129.1, forward strand.
GGAGCTGTTCAGGTTGGGGGCGATTATGGCACTGGCGTGTATTTGAGGGGCTCGCATGACAGTGCGCGTGATTGCTTGCGAGTGGTGTGAGCGTGGCGCTCGGGTGGGGCAGGCTTCAACAATGCGATAATGCGCGATTGCAATTGAAAAAAAGCAAACGGATCACCGTCCGGCACTTTTACAGTGAGGTGCCTATGTCTGTGGTCTCAAGTCCCAAAGCCACTCCACAAGAGTCGAGCCCAGGGGCACCCAAGGTTTTTCGTTAGAGAAATTCACAAAGGTTGAATATGGAAAAAAACACCGCCGAAACGGCACCCAACGCTGCGGGCGCGCAAGATTTGCGCGGCGCAGAAATTTTGGTCAAAGCGCTGCAAGCTGAAAACGTCAAGTACATCTGGGGTTACCCCGGTGGTGCCGTCTTGCACATTTACGACGCTTTCTACAAGCAAGACACGATTCAGCACGTTCTGGTGCGTCACGAGCAAGCTGCCGTGCACGCTGCCGACGGTTTTGCCCGTGCAACGGGTGAAGTGGGCGTGGCACTGGTGACTTCGGGCCCGGGCCTGACCAACGCAGTCACGGGCATTGCCACCGCCTACATGGACAGCATCCCCATGGTGATCATCAGCGGGCAAGTGCCCACTGCGGCCATTGGCCTGGACGCTTTCCAAGAGTGCGATGCGGTGGGCATCACCCGTCCTATCGTCAAACACAACTTTTTGGTCAAAGACGCCAAAGACATGGCCGAGGTCATGAAAAAGGCGTTCCACATCGCACGCAGTGGCCGTCCGGGCCCCGTGGTGGTGGACATTCCAAAAGACGTGTCTTTCAACAAAGTGCCCTACTCAGGCTACCCCGAGTCGGTCGAAATGCGCTCGTACAACCCCGTGCGCAAAGGTCACGGCGGTCAGATCCGCAAGGCTTTGCAGTTGCTGATGTCGGCCAAACGGCCTTACATCTACACCGGTGGTGGCGTATTGCTCAGCAACGCCAGCAACGAGCTGCGCGCCCTGGTGGACCTGTTGGGCTGCCCTGTCACCAACACCTTGATGGGTTTGGGCGCATTCCCGGCCACCGACCGCCGCTTTTTGGGCATGTTGGGCATGCATGGCACGCTCGAAGCCAACAATGCCATGCAAAACTGCGATGTGTTGCTGGCCATTGGTGCCCGATTTGACGACCGCGTGATCGGCAACCCCAAGCACTTCGCATCGGTGGACCGCAAGATCATTCACATCGACATCGATCCGTCGAGCATTTCCAAGCGCGTCAAGGTGGACGTGCCGATCGTAGGGGATGTCAAAGACGTGTTGACTGAGCTCATGGGCATGATCCGCGAGTCTGGCCTCAAACCCGACGCCACGGCCCTCCAATCTTGGTGGGACACGGTCGAAGGGTGGCGCTCGCGCGACTGCATGAAGTACGACCGAGGCAACGGCCAGGTCATCAAGCCGCAGATGGTCATCGAGACCCTGTGGAACATGACCAAAGACGCGGACGCCTACATCACGTCGGACGTGGGGCAACACCAGATGTTTGCCGCCCAGTACTACAAGTTCAACGAACCACGCCGCTGGATCAATTCGGGCGGCTTGGGCACCATGGGCGTGGGCATCCCTTACGCCATGGGCATCAAACTGGCCAAACCCGACAGCGAAGTGTTTTGCGTGACGGGCGAAGGCTCGGTGCAAATGTGCATCCAAGAGTTGTCCACTTGCTTGCAGTACAACACCCCGATCAAGGTTTTGTCGCTCAACAACCGTTACTTGGGCATGGTGCGCCAGTGGCAAGAGATCGAATACTCGGGTCGTTACAGCCACAGCTACATGGACGCTTTACCCGACTTTGTGAAGCTGGCCGAGGCCTATGGCCACGTGGGCCTGCGGATCGAACGGCCTGAAGACGTCGAGGGCGCGTTGATCGAGGCACGCAAACTCAAGGACCGCACGGTGTTCATTGATTTCCAGACCGACCCCACGGAGAACGTGTTCCCGATGGTGAAAGCTGGCAAGGGCATCACCGAGATGATTTTGGGTGCGGAGGATCTGTGACCATGAAACACATCATTGCTGTACTGATTGAAAACGAAGCGGGCGCCTTGTCCCGTGTGGTGGGATTGTTCTCGGCGCGTGGCTACAACATCGAGTCTTTGACCGTGGCCCCGACCGAAGACCCCAGCTTGTCCCGCATGACGATCCAGACCACGGGCTCCGATGACGTGATCGAGCAAATCACCAAACACCTGAACCGCCTGATCGAGGTGGTCAAGGTGGTGGACCTGACCGAAGGTGCTTACACCGAGCGCGAGTTGATGCTCGTCAAGGTGCGCGCCGTGGGCAAGGAACGCGAAGAAATGAAACGCATGGCCGACATCTTTCGTGGCCGTGTGATCGACGTCACCGACAAGAGCTACACCATCGAGCTCACCGGTGACCAGTCCAAGAACGACGCCTTTTTGGAGGCGATCGACCGCAGCGCTATTTTGGAGACCGTGCGCACTGGTGCATGCGGTATCGGGCGCGGCGAGCGCATCCTGCGCGTCTAAACCCACTCGTTGAACCTGTTTATTCCTAAGGAGAACCCCCATGAAAGTTTTTTACGACAAAGACTGCGATCTGTCCCTGATCAAAGGCAAAACAGTCGCCATCATTGGCTACGGTAGCCAAGGCCACGCACACGCCCAGAACCTGAACGAAAGCGGCGTCAAAGTCGTGGTCGGTCTGCGCAAAGGCGGCGCTTCTTGGGACAAAGTCGGCAAAGCTGGCCTGACCGTGATGGAAGTGGACGACGCTGTCAAAGCCGCTGACTTGGTCATGATCTTGTTGCCTGACGAAAACATCCCCGAGGTGTACAACAACAACGTCGCCCCCAACATGAAGCAAGGCGCCACTTTGGCCTTCGCTCACGGCTTCAACGTGC
>JAHECM010000131.1 GCA_024641725.1 Limnohabitans sp.
CACTCGATCTGGCCTACGTGGCCGCAGGCTTCACCGACGGTTTCTTTGAAACCGGCTTGTCCCCTTGGGACGTGGCCGCAGGATCTTTGCTGGTCACCGAAGCCGGTGGCCTGATCGGCAACTTCACGGGCGAGTCCGACTTTTTGGAACAAAAAGAATGTCTGGCCGGTGCGCCCCGCATTTACGGCCAGTTGGTGCCCTTGCTGCACAAGTACAGCAAATTTGCCAGCGCCGAAGAAAAAGCCGCCGTGCGCACGGCGGTTGACACCCTGAGCCGTGAACGCCCTTCGGAGCGCGATGAGCCCGAGACCGAAGCGGCGGCCAATGCAACGGCCCAAGCGGCCGAAGGCTCTGAGCAACCCAAAGACGCCCCTTTTTAAGCCATGTCAGCGCTCGACCTGAGTGCCCACACCCCCATGATGGCCCAGTACCTGGCCATCAAGGCGGAGTTCCCTGACACGCTGGTGTTCTACCGCATGGGCGACTTTTACGAGTTGTTCTTTGCCGACGCCGAAAAAGCCGCCGGTCTGCTGGACATCACCCTCACGCGGCGCGGCCAGTCGGCTGGCCAGCCGGTGCTCATGGCGGGCGTGCCCTTTCACGCGGTCGAAACCTACCTGGCCCGGCTCATCAAGCTGGGCGAATCGGTCGCGCTGTGCGAGCAAGTGGGCGACGTGGCCACGGCCAAAGGCCCGGTCGAGCGCAAAGTGGTGCGCGTGGTCACCCCCGGCACCCTGACCGACACCGAGCTGCTGAGCGACAAAACCGAGGCCTTGCTGCTGGCCGTGCACCAAGGCAAAAAAGCCCGTTGCGGCCTGGCCTGGCTGAGCGTCACGCAAGGCGTGGTGCACCTGGCCGAATGCGACCAAGCCGAGTTGGCCGACTGGATCGACCGCATCGCCCCCAGCGAGCTGCTGGCCAGCGCGGGCATGACCCCCACGTTTGAGCAAAAACTGCGCGCCCTCAAAACCAGTGGTCGCGGCACTTGGTCGCTGGCCTTGCGGCCCGACTTTCAGTTTGACGCGGGCCTGGGCCAGCGCAAACTGCTGGCCCAAATGCAAGCCGCCAGCTTGGCCGCCTGGAGCGCCGACACCTTGCTCGACGCCCACGCCGCCGCCGCCGCGCTGCTGACCTACGCCGAGCACACCCAGGGCCGCAGCTTGCCGCATGTGCAAAGCATCCAGGTGCAGCGGGCGGACCAACTGATCGACCTGCCTGCCAGCACCCGCCGCAACCTGGAGCTGGTGCAGACCCTGCGCGGCGAAAGCGCAGCCAACGCCCCCACCCTGTTTGCCCTGCTCGATACCTGCATGACCGGCATGGGCAGCCGCTTGCTCAAAAACTGGCTGCTCGCCCCCCAGCGCGAACGCAGCCAAGCGCAAGAGCGGCTGGCCGCCATTGCGGTACTGCAAGCCAGCGGCCAACACAGCCGCCTGCGCGAACAGTTCAAAGGCGCCAGCGATGTGGAACGCATCACCGCCCGCACCGCGCTGCGCCAAGTGCGCCCGCGCGAGCTGGTGGCCCTGCGCCACGCCCTGGAACGCGCACAACAGCTGGCCCACACACTGCACAGCGTGGCCCCCGAAGCCGGCACGCTGCTGGCCCGCTTGGCGCGCTGGCTCACGCCGCCCGCAGGCTGTGCCGAACTGCTGGCGCAAGCCCTGCTCGACGAACCCGCCGCCCTGGTGCGTGACGGCGGCGTGATCGCCGATGGCCTGGACGCCGAGCTGGACGAGCTGCGCGGCATTCAGACCAATTGCGATGCGTTTTTGCTCGACCTGGAAACCCGCGAAAAAGAGCGCACTGGCATTGCCAACTTGCGGGTGCAGTTCAACAAAGTGCATGGCTTTTACATCGAGGTCACGCAAGGGCAACTGGACAAAGTGCCCGATGACTACCGCCGCCGCCAGACCCTGAAAAATGCCGAGCGCTTCATCACGCCCGAGCTCAAAACCTTTGAAGACAAGGCCCTGTCGGCGCAAGAACGAGCGCTCGCCCGCGAGAAATGGCTGTACGAGGGCCTGCTCGACCAACTGCAAAGTTATGTGCCCGCCCTCAGCGCCCTGGCCCAAGCCATGGCGGGGCTGGACGTGCTGTGCGCCTTGGCCGAGCGCTCGCTCACCCTGAACTGGTGCGCGCCCGAGTTCAGTCGCGAGCCCTGCATTGAGATCCGCCAAGGCCGCCACCCGGTGGTGCAGGCGCGCCTGGCTGAACTGTCGGGGGCCAGCTTCATTGCCAACGACACAGTGCTTGGCCCCCGCCAGCGTTTGCAGATCATCACCGGCCCCAACATGGGCGGCAAATCGACCTACATGCGCCAAGTGGCCCTGATCGTGCTGCTCGCCAGCATCGGCAGCCATGTGCCCGCCAGCCGCTGCCGCTTGGGGCCCATCGACGCCATCCACACCCGCATCGGCGCCGCCGACGACCTGGCCAACGCCCAGTCCACCTTCATGCTGGAGATGACCGAAGCAGCGCAAATCTTGCACAGCGCCACACCCCACAGCCTGGTGCTGATGGACGAGATCGGACGCGGCACCTCCACTTTCGACGGCCTGGCCTTGGCCAGCGGCATCGCCACCCACTTGCACAACAAAACGCAGGCCTTTGCACTGTTTGCCACGCACTACTTTGAGCTGACCGAATTCCCGGCCACGCACACGGCCGCTGCGAACATGCATGTGAGCGCGGCCGAATCGGGCAGCGACATCGTGTTCTTGCACGAAATCCAGCCCGGCCCGGCCAGCAAAAGCTATGGCGTGCAAGTGGCCCGCTTGGCCGGCATGCCGGCTGCCGTGCTGCACCACGCACGCCACGCCCTGGCCGCCTTGGAGTCGGGCGCACAAGACGCGCGTGCCCAAGTGGACTTGTTTGCGCCGCCGCCCGAAACCGCAGCCGCAGGCCCCTCGCCCGCAGAGGCGGCGCTGGCCCAGATCAACCCCGACGCGCTCAGCCCCCGCGAAGCGCTCGAAGCCCTCTACGCCCTGCAGCGCCTGCTGCCCAAAACTTAACCCCGAAGTTGAAGCCATGACTTATTGTGTTGCCGTCAAAACCCGCGCTGGTTTGGTTTTTTTGTCCGACTCCCGCACCAATGCGGGCTTGGACCAAATCAGCACCTTCCGCAAAATGATCATTTACGAGAAGGCAGGCGACCGCTTTATGACGCTCTTGTCAGCAGGCAACTTGAGCATCTCCCAGTCGGTGCGTGAGGTGCTCCAAATTGAAAAACTGGTGGAGCCCGGCCAAGACGAACCCCTGACCATCTGGAACGCCCAAAGCATGTTCGACGCCACCCGGGTGCTGGGCGCTGCGGTGCGCCGCGTGTACGAGCGCGACGCCGCCGCCCTGCGCGCCTCGGGCGTCGAGTTCAACGTCTCCATGATTTTTGGTGGCCAGATCGGCAGCGAGGGCATGCGCCTGTTCCAAATCTACTCGCCCGGCAACTTCATCGAAGCCACCGACGAAACGCCCTACTTCCAGATCGGCGAATCCAAATACGGCAAGCCAGTGCTCGACCGCGTCATCACCCCCGACACCCCGCTGGACGAAGCGGCCAAATGCGCCTTGGTGTCGATGGACTCCACGCTCAAATCCAACCTGTCGGTCGGCCTGCCGCTGGACATGGTGGTGTACGAAGCGGGCAGTTTGCACACCGACCGCATCATGTGCATCGACGAGCACAACCCCTACTTCCAGATGCTGCGCAGCAGCTGGGGCGACAAGCTGCGCCAGATGTTTGACAGCATCGAAGACCCCATGTGGCACGGCGGCGCCACCCAAGTGCCGCTCATGGTGCCCGCCGCCCGCAACGCCTTGCTCAAGAAAATCACCACCCCTGACGAGAAACTGATCTGACCCGCCCGGTAGGAGCCGCACCCCGTGCGCGATACCCCCAACCCACGACTGGCCACAACACCCCCATGACCGCTCGCATCATCTTCTCGCACGGCAACAGTTTTCCGGCCAGCACCTACCGGATGATGCTCGACAGCCTGCGCCAGCGTGGCTTTGCCGTCGATGCGGTTGAGAAATTCGGACACGACCCCCAGTACCCCGTGACCAACAACTGGCCGCACCTGGTGGCGCAGCTGGCCGACTTTGCGCAACAAAAACAAGGCGCAGGCGAGCCAGCTTTTCTGGTCGGCCACTCGCTGGGCGGCATCTTGAGCCTGATGTGCGCCGCGCGCCACCCCGAGTTGGCGCGTGGCGTGGTGCTGATCGACTCACCGGTCATCGGCGGCTGGCGTGCCACCACCCTGGGCCTGGCCAAACGCACCCCGCTGATTGGTTCACTCTCCCCCGGGCGCATCAGCCAAAAACGCCGCGACCACTGGCCCAGCGCCGAAGCTGCACTGGAGAGCTTTGCGCACAAAAAAGCCTTTGCCCGCTGGGACCCGCAAGTTTTGCAGGACTACATCGCGTTCGGCACGCACGACGCAGGCGGCCAGCGTGTGCTCAGCTTTGACCGCGAGGTGGAAACCGCCATCTACAACAGCCTGCCGCACAAACTCGACAGCCTGCTCAAACGCCACCCGCTCAAATGCCCCGTGGCCTTCATTGGCGGCAACCACTCGGCCGAAATGCGCCAAGCGGGCGACGAATCAACACGCAAAGTGGCAAAGGGCCGCATCATGATGCTGGACGGCAGCCACCTCTTCCCGATGGAAAAACCCCTGGCCACCGCTGCCGCCATCGAGGCCAGCCTGCGCAACCTGGGCGCTTGATCAAGCCGCCCAGCTGACCCAACCGAAATGGCTGGTCGCCAACACCAGCAGACCAAAGGCGATACGGTACCAGGCGAACACCTCAAAGCTGTGGCTGGAGATGAACTTGAGCAACCAGCGCACACACACCCAAGCGCTCAAGAACGACACCAGCAAACCCACACCGAACATGGGCACGTCGGCCATGGACAGCAAGGCGCGCTCTTTGTACAGGCTGTAGGCCCCGGCGCCAATCAAGG
>JAHECM010000103.1 GCA_024641725.1 Limnohabitans sp.
ACGTTGTGACCGGCCTGGCGCAAAGTGCGTGCGCAAACCACGCCGGCCATGCCGACACCGATGATGGCGATGTGTTGTGTATTCATGTCTTCACTTTATCCGAGAAATGGCGCTGGCAGTGGCTGCGCTGGGTGGGGTATGCCCGAGGGTGCAGATATGCGACCAGTGTGCTGGTGGGGGTTCAGACGCTGTGCATGGGCCGCAGCAGGGCTTCGCGCGTGGTCGGTCTGTCCAGCTGGGCCAGCCACCAAAGCAGCGCCCGGCCCGCCGGGGCCTGCGGGCCATCGCGCCAAGCCATGTGGGCGATGGCGGTGCGCGGGCTGCGCACTTGTTTGGCGACCAGCAAGCCGCTGTCGATGTAGGGTTGCGCCAGCGACTGGGGCAAAAAGCCGCCGCCCAGGCCGCGCAACTGGGCTTCGAGCTTGCTGCTCATGTCGGGCACCGTGAACACGTCTTGCCCGCCCACCAGCCCAATCGTCAAACCTGTGCCACGGGTCACCGAGTCGGCCACGGCCACGGCGCGGTGTTGTTGCAAGGTGGCATCCTCCAGGGGTTCGGGGGCTTGCGCCAGCGGGTGGTGCGAGGCCACCGCATAGACAAATGGAATGGGCCCCAGCGCCGCGTGCTGGATGTCGCGGGCCATGCCCGGCTCCAGCACCACGCCCAGCGCCAAGTCGGCTTGGCCCGAGGTCAGAGCGGCCAGGGTGCCCGACAGGGTTTCGTAGCGCAGCCGCAGTCGGGTGGGTGCTCCCAGGGCCAGAAATTGCGCACACAAATCCAGCACCACCGTGCGCGAGACCACGCTGTCCACCGCCACGGTGAGCACCGCCTCCCAGCCTGTGGCCACGCGGCGCACGCGGTTGGCCACGGCGTCCATGTCGTCGAGCAAGCGGCCGGCTTCGCGCAGCAGTTCTTGGCCTGCGGCGGTGGGGCGGGCTTGGCGTGAGGATCGGTCAAACAGCAGCACGTCCAGCGCGTCTTCGAGCTGGCGCACGCGGTAGGTGAGGGCGCTGGGCACCAAGTTCAGGGCGCGGGCGGCGGCGGCAAAGCTGCCTTTTTGCGCAATGGTTTGCAGCATCATCAGGGCCTCGGGGGTCAGCCAGTCGCGGGGTGTTTGCATGGTGAGGGCTTGATCGTTCAATGGTTTTGAATGATGCCAGCAATCTGGATCAACGTTTGGGCCATCAACAGGGCTAAAGTTCAGGGCATGGTTTGCGGCATGCCACGCAAACTCCGAACCAGGACACCCCCCATGATCACCCTTCGTCAATCTTCTGAACGCGGCTACGCCGACCACGGCTGGCTCAAGTCGTTTCACAGTTTTTCATTTGCCAATTACTTTGACCCGGCCCACATGGGCTGGGGCAATTTGCGGGTCATCAACGAAGACCGCATTGCCCCAGGCACCGGCTTTGGCACGCATGGCCACCGGGACATGGAAATCATCAGCTATGTGCTGTCGGGCAATTTGGCCCACCAAGACAGCATGGGCAACGTCAAGGGCATTCCGCCTGGCGACGTGCAGCGCATGAGCGCGGGCAGTGGCGTGCGCCACAGCGAGTTCAACCACGCTGAGGGGGCGCAAACCCACTTTTTGCAGATCTGGATCGAGCCCAATGTGACCGGCATCGACCCGGGTTATGAACAAAAAACCGTGCCCGAGGCCGCCAAGCGAGGCCAACTGGCGCTGGTGGCCGCCCCTGCAGCCGACCCGGCCACGCAGGCCTACACCGTCAACATCCATGCCGACGCCCGGCTGTTTGCGGGCTTGTTGGACGGGCCAGAACACGCCGATGTGGCGCTGGACCCGCAGCGCAAGGCCTATGTGTTTTTGGTGCGCGGCGCTGTGCAGGTCAATGGCCAGACCCTGCTGGCGGGTGACGCGGCGCTGCTGCAAGCCGAATCGGCCATCCACCTGAGCCACGGCCAAGACGCCGAGGTGCTGGTGTTTGACCTGGCACCCTGATTTTTCACCTCGTTTTTTTCTTTCTTCAAACCCTCCAAGGAGTTTTCTCATGGCTAAAACAGTTGTTGTCTTTCATTCCGGCTACGGCCACACCCAGCGCGTGGCGCAATTCGTGGCGCAAGGCGCACAGGCCCAAAGCATTGCCATCGATGCCGACGGCAACATCACCGATGCCGACTGGCAAACGCTGGACGCGGCCGACGCCATCATCTTTGGCTCGCCCACCTACATGGGCATGGCCTCTTGGCAGTTCAAGAAGTTTGCCGACGCCACGTCCAAGCGCTGGTTCAGCAGTGCCTGGAAAGACAAGGTCGCAGGCGGCTTCACCATCTCGGCCAGCCCCAGCGGCGACAAGCTGTCCACCGTGCAGTACTTCATCACCTTGGCCATGCAGCAGGGCATGGTCTGGGTCGGTCAGCCGGCCATGAACGACGGCACCATCAACCGCATCGGCTCCAACTCCGGCGTGATGGCGCAAGTGGGCCCCACCAGCCCTGCCGAAGACATTCCGCAGGGCGACTTGGACACCGCCAAAGCTTATGGCGAGCGCGTGGCCGCTGTGGCCGCCAAACTGCGCGGCTGATCGGTCAAGAAGATCGGCAATGAGGCCCGGGCTCCATCGTCTCAGTTAGCATCGCAGGCATGAAACTCCTGTCCTTGATGCCCTGGGCCGATTGGTTGGCTCTGACCTCGTTTTTTGGCTTGTGGGTGGGCTACGCCAGCTTTGCCCAAGTGCGGGGCATGCGCGACCGCACTTTGCTGGCCACCACCAACCAGCTGCGCATGCTCTGGATGAAGCAGGCGATTGCGCGTGACCCGCGCATGCTCGACGGCATCATCACGCAAAATTTGTCGCACACGCCGTCCTTCTTTTCTTCGACCACCATCATCATCATCGGTGGCTTGTTCGCGGTCATGGGCACGACCGACAAGGCCGCCGAGTTGGTGCGCGAGATCCCCTTCGCCCACCCCACACCCATGCTGGTGTTTGAGTTCAAGCTGCTGGTGCTGATCGGCATTTTTGTGTATGCGTTTTTCCGCTTCACCTGGTCCATGCGCCAATACACCTTTGTGGCGCTGGTGATCGGCTCGCTGCCGCCCGCCAAAGAGTTCGAGGCGGGTTTGCACGACCGCGACAAATACGCTCACCGGGCTGGTGTGCTGGTGGGGACAGCGGCCGAAACTTTCAACGATGGCTTGCGGGCTTACTACTTTTCGTTTGCTTTGTTGGGCTGGTTTTTTTCGCCCCTGGCTTTGGTGCTGGCGGCGTCGCTGGTGGTGCTGATTCTTTATGGGCGCGAATTCCGATCTGAAGTGGTGCAGGTCCTGCGCGATTGAGTTGAATTTGAGGCCCTCAAGGGGCAAGCCCAGCTGCCGCCCCTCCTACAATGGGGGCTATGTTTGTTCACCTGCGCCTCCACTCTGAATTCTCGGTTGTTGACTCCACGTGTCGCATCGACGAGGTGTTCAAATCCGCCGCCAAAGACGCTCAGCCAGCCTTGGCCATCACCGACTTGAACAACCTGTTTGGCGGCATCAAGTTTTACAAAGAAGGCCGAGGCAAAGGGGTCAAGCCCATTTTGGGGGCCGAGATCTACTTGGAAGGCTTGGGCGGCGATGTGGGGGTCACCTCCAAAGTCAGCTTGCTGGTGCAAAGCCACCAGGGTTACCTGAACCTGTGTGAGCTGCTGGCGCGGGGCTGGACGCAAGGCGTGGTCAAGGCCGTGGCGGTGATCCGCTTGGACTGGCTCAAAGAACTCTCCGAGGGGCTGATCTTGTTGTCGGGTGCTCAGGCCGGCCCGGTTGGGCAGGCGCTGGTGCAAGGCGACAAGGACAAAGCCGCCGACATCGCCCTCAAGTTGGGCTCGGTCTTTGCGCACCGCTTTTACCTGGAACTGCAACGCGCCGGTCGCCCAGAGGACGAGGTGCAAGTGGCTGGCGCGGTGCAATTGGCCGCCCGCTTGGGTTTGCCTGTGGTGGCCACGCACCCGGTGCAGTTTTTGTGTGAAACGGACTATGAGTCGCACGAGGCGCGGGTCTGTATTTCCGAAGGCGAGATCTTGGCCAACCCTCGCCGGGTGCGCAAGTTCACGCGCGAGCAATACTTCAAGTCGGCCGAGCAGATGTGCGCGCTGTTTGACGATGTGCCCAGCGCCATTGCCAACACGCTGGAAATCGCCAAACGCTGCAACCTGACGCTGGTGCTGGGCAAGCCGCAGTTGCCCAACTTCCCGATTCCGCCCGTGGATGGCGTGGTCATGTCGGTGGACGATTATTTTCGCCACGTCTCCTTTGAGGGGCTGGAGGCCCGGCTCAAGCACCTGTACCCGGACGAAGCCAAGCGCAGCGCCGAGCGCCCGCGCTACGTGGAGCGGCTGGAGTTTGAACTGAACACCATCTTGAAGATGGGTTTTCCGGGTTACTTCTTGATCGTGGGTGACTTCATCCAGTGGGCCAAGGCCAACGGTTGCCCAGTGGGGCCTGGCCGGGGCTCGGGTGCGGGCTCGCTCGTGGCTTATGCGCTCAAGATCACCGATTTGGACCCCCTGCAATACAACTTGCTGTTTGAGCGTTTTCTGAACCCCGAGCGGGTCTCGATGCCCGACTTTGACATCGACTTTTGCCAAACCAACCGCGACCGTGTCATTGACTACGTCAAAGACAAATACGGCCGCGACGCGGTCAGCCAGATCGCCACCTTTGGCACCATGGCCGCGCGGGCGGCCATCCGCGACGTGGGCCGCGTGCTGGACATGAGCTACACCTTTTGCGACGGCATCAGCAAGCTGATCCCCAACAAACCGGGCATGTCGGTCACCTTGCAGTACCCGCCAGCCACGCCCAAAGAGGGCGATAAAAACAACTACGCCATCGCCATGGAGCCGATCTTGGCCGAGCGCATTGAGCGCGAGGAAGACGTCAAAACCCTGATCGAGCTGGCGCAAAGCCTGGAGGGCATGACCCGCAACATCGGCATGCACGCCGGCGGTGTGTTGATCGCCCCCGGCAAGCTGACCGATTTTTGCCCGCTCTACCAGCAGCCCGGCAGCGAATCGGCGGTGAGCCAATACGACAAGGACGATGTGGAGGCTGCCGGCTTGGTGAAGTTCGACTTCTTGGGCCTGGCCACGCTGACCATCTTGGAAATCGCCCGCGAATTCATCATGAAGCGGCACAAAGGCCAAGAGAACTTTGCCTTTGAGAACATCCCACTGGACGACGCGGCCACCTACAAACTGTTCTCGGACGGCAAGACCGAGGCTGTGTTTCAGTTTGAAAGTCGGGGCATGCAGGGCATGCTGCGCGACGCACGCCCCAGCCGCTTGGAAGACCTGATCGCTCTCAACGCGCTGTACCGCCCCGGGCCCATGGACCTGATTCCGAGCTTTGTGAACCGCAAGCACGGGCGCGAGGTCATCGAGTACCCGCACCCGCTGGTCGCCGAGATGCTGTCCGAGACCTATGGCATCATGGTGTACCAAGAGCAGGTGATGCAAACCGCCCAAATTTTGGGTGGCTACTCACTGGGCGGTGCCGACATGCTGCGCCGCGCCATGGGCAAGAAAAAGGCCGAGGAGATGGCCGAGCACCGCGCCATCTTCCGCGCCGGTGCGGCCAAAAACGACATCAACGAAGCCAAAGCTGACGAAGTCTTTGACTTGATGGAAAAGTTCGCGGGCTACGGCTTCAACAAGTCCCACGCTGCGGCTTATTCGCTCCTGGCCTACCACACCGGTTGGCTCAAAGTGCATTACACCGCCGAGTTCTTCTGCGCCAACATGACGGTGGAGATGGACGACACCGACAAACTCAAGGTGCTTTATGAGGACGCCCTGAAGTTCGGCATCACCTTCGATCCGCCCGACGTGAACCGGGGCACACACCGCTTTGAGCCCGTCACCGACAAGGTCATTCGCTACGGCTTGGGGGCCATCAAGGGCACGGGCCAGCAAGCGATCGAGGCGATTGTGGCCGCCCGCAACGAGGGTGGCCCCTTCACCAGTTTGTTCGACTTTGCGGTGCGCGTGGACCGCAGCCGCATCAACAAGCGCACGGTGGACGCGCTCATCAAAGCCGGGGCCTTTGACTCGCTGCACATGAACCGCGCCGCCTTGTCGGCCAGCATTGACCGGGCGTTTGAGTTTTCCAGCGCGACCACGGCCAACGCCAATCAGGGCGGCTTGTTTGACATGTTGGGCGACGACTCGCACGGCTCCAGCACCCAAGAGCCCGACCTGGTGGCGGTGCTGCCGTGGGGCATCAAGGAGCGGCTGACGCTGGAGAAAACGGCGGTCGGCTTTTACCTCTCGGGCCACATGTTTGACGCGGTCGAGCGCGAGGTGCGCCAGTTTGTGCGCCGCAAAATCGATGACTTGATCGACAGCCGCGAACCCCAGTTGATGGCAGGCATCGTGAGCGACCTGCGCATCATCAACGGCCAGCGCGGCAAGGTGGCGATCTTCAAGCTCGACGACAAATCGGGCGTGATGGAGGCCACCGCCGACGAGGCTTTGATCAACGCAGCCAAGCACTTGCTCAAGGACGACGAGTTGATCATCTGCACCGCTAAGATGCAGGCGGACCGGTTCTCAGGTGGCTTCAGGCTCAAGATGGACCAGATCATGGATCTGGGGCAGGCGCGCTGCCGTTATGGCAAGTTTTTGCGGGTGGCGGTGAACCAACGCGCGCCCGACATTGCCCGCTTGGTCAAAGAGTTCCCACCCCAACGCGAAGAGAGCGAGCACGGCGTGCTGGTCAAAGGTCTGTCGGTGCGCCTGGCGCTGGAACGCCGCACCGACGCGCTGGGTGCCAAGGCCGAGCTGGCGCTGGGCGAGGCGGCCAAATTTTTCCCCTCAGATGCCGCGCTGGCCAGCTGGATGGCGCAGGCCGAAGCGGGGCAAGCGCACATCGTTTACGAAGAAACCCAGAACATCTTGGTGGTGCGCGCCGTGTCGATGTAAAAGCGGCCTGGTGCCACTGCCACCGCCATGGCACGCGCGGCTTCGGCTCAGTCCAGCGGCCTGAACCCCAGCACGATGACAGGCGGCACGCGGCCGTCGCTGTCTTTGGGAAAAATTTCGGTCTTGTCGATGGCGCGCAGCACCGCGTCGTCCCAGGCTTTGTTGCCACTGGACTGCACAATCCGGCGGCTCAGCACGGTGCCGTCTGAGCCGACTTTGACCTCGACTTCGGCGCGGGGGTTGCCCACCATGTCGCCCGGGTAGCTGATGTTGGGCTTGATGCGTCCCACCAAGCGCCCCGCATAACTGGCCGATGGGCCGGCCGATTTGAGGGCGCTGCCCGTGGCGTTTTCGCCACCCGATGCGCCAGCCAAGCCTTGCATGCGCTTGAGGTTTTCTTTGCGCTGGGCGTCGGCGTGCGCCGCATCGGCCTTGGCTTCGGCCTCTTTGCGGGCCTCGTCTTTTTTGCGTTTGTCGGCTTCGGCTTGTTTTTTCTTGTCGCGCTCTTTTTCTTCGCGGGCCTTGTCTTCTTTGGCTTTTTGCGCTTTGGCTTTTTGGTCGGCCAGTTCTTGTTCGGCTTTTTCTTTTTCGCGTTCTTTGCGCTTCTTGTCGGCTTTTTCGGCCTTGTCTTTTTCGAGCTTGGCTTTTTCCAGCTTCTCTTTTTGGAGGGCTTTCTTTTTCTCGTCTTCTTTTTTCTTCTTCAAAGCGATGTCTGCATCCCGGCGATCGGGCTCAGGCTCGGGGGCCGGGGCAGGGCGCACGGGGATGGGTTTGACCGGCTCGGCTTGAACAGGTTCCGGGGGCGGCTCGGGCAGGGGTTGCACTTGCGGCTCTTGCAGGCGAGGCGCTGCCGCTTGGGGCGTTGCCGACCAGAGTTCGGCTTCGGCTTGAACGGTTTGCGGCTGGGTTTTCCAAGCGGTGGCCAGCGCCAGGGCCAAAAACAGCAAGGCGTGCACCGCGACGGCGACGGTCAAGGCGCGTTGCAGCCCGGGCTGGGCTGGCGGGGCAAATTCCAGGTGCGGGTTGGCGTTGGCGGGCTGACGATCGCTCAAAACGGTTTCCTCAGGGGGCGAGCTGCACAGACAGGCCCACACGGGCAATGCCGGCGCGCTGCAGGCTGTCCATGACCTTGACCACGGTTTCGTATTTGACGGTGCGGTCGGCGCTGATGACCACCGCGCTGTTGTCGCTGCCCTCCACCAGGGTTTTGACGTTGTTGGCCACACTCTCCAGCGACGCGCTGAGGGTTTTGCCATCGCTGAGCAGTTCCAGCCGCTCGTCTTTTTGGATCACGACCTGCACCACTTTGTCAGGCTGTTTGGCGGCTTTGCCGACGCTGGGCAGGTCCACCATGCTGGGGGTGATCATGGGCGCTGTGACCATGAAGATGATGAGCAGCACCAGCATCACGTCGATGAAGGGCACCATGTTGATTTCGGCGATGGTGCGGCGACCACGGCCCCGGGATGAAACGGCTGGCATGCGTCGCCCTTTCAGTGGCCGGAGGCCGAGCCGCTCGGGCCCGACGAGCCCAAGCTGCGTTGCAAGATGTTGGAGAACTCTTCGATGAAGGTTTCGAGTTTGATGGCGATGCGGTCCACATCGTGCGAGAAGCGGTTGTAGCCCAGCACGGCGGGAATGGCCGAGAACAAACCAATGGCGGTGGCCACCAGCGCCTCTGCAATGCCCGGGGCCACAGTCGCCAGCGTCACTTGCTGCAAGCTGGCCAAGCCGGTGAAGGCGTGCATGATGCCCCACACCGTGCCAAACAGGCCGACGTACGGCGAGATGGAGCCGACCGAGGCGAGTAAGGCGAGCTGCGATTCGGCCACGTCCATCTCACGCTGGAAACTGGCACGCATGGCACGCCGTGCGCCGTCGAGCAAGGTGCCGGGGTCGCTGATGCGGCGCTCGCGCAGCTTTTGGTATTCGCGCATGCCACTGGCAAAAATCCGCTCCATGGGGCCGCCATGTTTGGCGTTTTGGCTGGCGGCGTTGAACAGTTCATTGAGGCTGGTGCCCGACCAAAATTCGCGCTCGAACTCTTCGTTGAGGGTTTTGATGCGTTTGATCGCGCCCAGCTTGCGCACGATGGCCGCCCAACTGGCCACCGAGATGGCCAGCAATAGGGCCACCACGAGCTGGACCACAAAGCTGGCGTGCAGCAGCAGCGAGACGATGGACATGTCGTTCATTTGAGGGCTTCCAAAATGTCTGAAGGGATGCGAGAGGGTTTGAGGCTGAGGGCGTCCACCCAGCCAATGCGGATGGTGCCTTCGGCCAGCAAGGTGTCGGCGCACGCGTCGGTCTGCAAAAAGACTTTTTGCGCGATGGTCAGGCTGACGCGGCCAGCGTCGGCCAACTCGGCCGTGGCCCACAAACGGTCGTCCAGCCGGGCGGGCTGGTGGTATTTGACAGCGGTCTCGCTGACCACGAACATGCCGCCCGCGGTGGCTTTGAGGCTGTGCTGTTGGTAGCCCAGGCTGCGCAGCCATTCGGTGCGGGCACGTTCCATGAACTTGAGGTAGTTGGCATAGAACACGATGCCGCCGGCGTCGGTGTCTTCCCAATAGACCCGCAGGGCAAAGCCAAAGGGCTTGCAGGGGGGCGTGGTGTCGGTGCTCATGGCTTCATCCATTGGCGCAGTCGTTCGAGGGCGGTTTTCAATTCGTGCATCGAGTTGGCGGTCGAAAACCGGATGAACCGGGCCGTCTCGGCGGTGCCAAAGTCGCGCCCCGGGGTGATGGCCACATGGGCTTGGTGCAGGGCGGCGTGGGCGAAGTCCCAGCTGTCTTTGAGGCCCAGCCGGGCACAGGCCGCGCTGCAGTCCGCCCAGGCGTAAAAGGCCCCGTCGGCGGGCACCGGCACGGGCAGGCCCAGGGCGTTGAGCGCGGGGATGAAGTAGTCACGCCGCGCCTTGAACTCGGCACGGCGGGCCTCGTAGGTGGCCAAGCTGCCGGGTTCAAAGCAGGCGAGGGCGGCTTGTTGGGCGATGGTGCTGGGGCAGATGAAGAGGTTTTGCGCCAGCCGCTCGATCACGCTCACCAGCGCCTCGGGCACCACCAACCAGCCCAGTCGCCAGCCGGTCATGTTGAAGTATTTGCTGAAGCTGTTGATGCTGATGATGTCGTCGCTGATGGCCAGCGCCGTTTGGCCGAAGGCCGCGTCGTGCGACAGACCCAGGTAGATTTCGTCGATCAGCGTCACGCCGCCCCGGGCGCTGACCACCTCGTGGATGCGGCGCAGTTCGGCCGGGTCGATGGAGGTGCCCGTGGGGTTGGACGGTGAAGCCAGCAACACACCGCGTGTGTTGGGGCCCCAGGCGGCTTGCACTTTGTCGGCGCTGAGCTGATAGCGCTCGGCCGCCGTGGTGGGCAGCAGCACGGCGGTGCCTTCGGCGGCGCTCACAAAGTGCCGGTTGCAGGGGTAGCTGGGGTCGGGCATGAGGATTTCGTCGCCTTGCTCGACCAAGGCCAGGCAGGCCAGGTGCAGCGCGGCCGATGCGCCTGCCGTGACCACGATGCGACCGGCAGGCACCTGCACCCCAAAGCGCGAGGCGTACCAGCCGCTGATGGCTTGGCGCAGCGCGTCGGTGCCCAGTGCTTGGGTGTATTGCGTGCTGCCCTGGGCGATGGTTTGGGCCGCAGCGGCTTGCACCGCTTCGGGGGCGGTGAAGTCGGGCTCGCCGATGTTCAAAAAGATGACGGGTCGGTCGGTGTGCGCGACCTCGCGGGCCAGGGCAGAGGCTGCCTTGGCCACTTCCATGACGTAAAAAGGCTCGATCCGCTGGGCGCGTTGGGCAATCCGCATGGTGTTGGCGCAGGCGTCAGTCGCGGGCTTTGCCGCTGGCGCGGTCGGCCGCGACCTCGGCGGCGCGCAGCTGCGGGGCCAGGCCGCTGAGCACGGCGTTCACGTATTTGTGACCGTCGGTGCCGCCAAAGTCTTTGGCCAGCTCGATGCATTCGTTGAGCACCACACGCCAAGGCACGTCCAAGCAGTGCTGCAGCTCGTAAGTGCCGATCCACATGACCGCGTGTTCGACAGGCGAGATTTCGGCCAGGCTGCGGTCGAGCTTGGGCAAGATCATGGCGTCCAAGCTGTCGGCTTGCTCCGCGCAGCCGTAGAGCAGGGCGTCGTAGTGGGCGATGTCGGCCTTATGAAAGCCAGACAGGTCGCGCGTGAACATGTCGATGTCAGACGCTTCGTTGCGGCCCACCAAAAATTGGTAAAGCGCTTGCAATGCGAATTCGCGCGAGCGGCTGCGGGCCGGTTTGGCCGAAGACTTGCGGGTGCCGGAGGGCGCTTTGGGGGCCGGGCTTGGCACGCTGGTGGGGGTGTTGATGTCTGCGGCGGCGACAGGGCTGTCGTTGTGGATCACGTTGGCTCTCCGTCTTCCAGTTCGTCGGCCAGCTCGGCCAAGTCGGCAGACAGGTCTTCCATCACGCAGGCCATCTCGACCGCCACGCGGGCCGCGTCGCGGCCTTTCTCAGTCTGGCGAGCCTGGGCTTGTTCGAGGTTTTCGGTGGTCAAAATGGCGTTGGCGATGGGCAAGTTGTAGTCGAGTGAAACGCGGCTCACCCCTGCGCCCGACTCGTTGGCGACCAGCTC
Source organism: Limnohabitans sp. (assembly GCA_024641725.1). Classification (GTDB taxonomy): domain Bacteria; phylum Pseudomonadota; class Gammaproteobacteria; order Burkholderiales; family Burkholderiaceae_C; genus Limnohabitans_A. The sequence goes on from JAHECM010000103.1 coordinate 11,536, forward strand.
GAAGTGGTAGGTCTCACCCCGGATGATGCAACCCAGCGCGATCAGCGCGTCGTATTCGGCCCGCTCGGCCATGGCTTGCAGGGCCACCGGTACTTCGAGCGCGCCGGGGACCATGACGTGGTCAATGCTGCTGACGCCCATGGCTTCGAGCTCGGCGATGCAGGCTTGGGCCAGCGCGTTGGTGATGTCTTCGTTGAACCGGGCTTGCACAATGCCGATGTGCATGAACTCCCCGTTGAGTTCTTGGGGTTGACCTTTGTTGGCGTCGAGCATGGGGATTCCTTATTGTTTGGGGATGTAGCCGGTGATTTCGAGGCCGTAGCCAGTCATGCTGGGCATGCGGCGGGGTTGGCCCATGAGTTTCATTTTGTGCACGCCACATTCGCGCAAAATTTGTGCGCCCACACCGTAGGTGCGCAGGTCCATCTTGCCGCGTTCGGGCGCTTGGGCAGAGCGGGCGCGGCCTTCAAACTGGGCCAGCAGCTGCTCGGCCGACTCGCCGCAGTTGAGCAGCACCGCCACGCCACAGCCGTGGGCGTTGAGGTATTGCAAGCTGGTGTCCAGGTTCCACGAGTGCATGGAACGGTTGACTTCGAGCGCATCGAGCACCGAAAGCGGCTCGTGTACCCGCACGGGCACTTCGGCGTCGGCGGGCCATTGGCCTTTGACCAAGGCCAAATGCACAGTTTGGCTGGGCTGGTCGCGGAAGGCGTGGGCGGTGAATTCACCGTGGGCGGTCTGCAGTGTGCGGCTGCCGATGCGCTCGACCAGCGATTCGTTGCGGCTGCGGTACTGGATCAGGTCGGCAATGGTGCCGATTTTCAGGCCGTGTTCGGCGGCAAACAGCTGCAAGTCGGGCAGGCGGGCCATGGTGCCGTCGTCTTTCATGATCTCGCAGATCACCGACGAGGCAGAGCAGCCAGCCATGGCGGCCAGGTCGCAACCGGCTTCGGTGTGGCCAGCGCGCATGAGCACGCCGCCGTCCACCGCTTGCAGCGGGAAGATGTGGCCGGGCTGCACCAAGTCGGTGGGCTGGCTGGCCTTGGCCACAGCCACCTGCACGGTTTTGGCGCGGTCAGCGGCCGAGATGCCGGTGGTCACGCCTTCGGCCGCCTCGATGGACACGGTGAAGGCGGTGCTGTAGACGGTGCCATTGCGGGCGGCCATGGGCGGGAGCTTGAGGAATTCGCAGCGCTCACGGGTCAGCGTCAGGCAAATCAAGCCCCGTCCAAAACGGGCCATGAAGTTGATGGCTTCGGGCGTGACGTGGTCAGACGCCAGCACCAAGTCACCTTCGTTTTCGCGATCTTCCTCATCCACCAAGATGACGATGCGGCCAGCCTTCATGTCGGCCACGATCTCTTCGACGGGCGAGATCGCCACGGGGGTCAGTTGCGCGGGGGCGTTCATGTTGGGTCTTTCTGCACCAGGCCTGCGCTGAGCATGCGCTCAACGTAACGGGCGACGGTGTCGATTTCAAGGTTGACCCGGCTGCCTGAGCTCAGGCAGCCGAGGGCGGTGTTTTGGACGGTGTGCGGGATCAGGTTGATGCTGACCTCGCAGCCCTCGGCCAGATCGAGGACCTGGTTGACGGTGAGGCTGACGCCGTTGATCGTGATCGAGCCTTTGTAGGCCAGGTATTTGGCCATCGTCGGGGGGGCCAGCACGCACAGCAGCCAGCTCTCGCCGATTTGCTCGAAGCGGCTGATGCGCCCCACGCCGTCCACATGGCCCGACACGATGTGTCCGCCCAGTCGGTCGTTGGCGCGCAGCGCTTTTTCGAGGTTGATGGGGCCTTCTTGGTCCAATCCGCTGGTTTTGTCCAGGGATTCCGCCGAGATGTCGATCGTGAACTGGCGGTTTTCAGGGGAGAAGGTGGTGACGGTCATGCAAGCACCGTTCAGGGCGATGCTGTCGCCCAAGCCCACGTCGTCAAGGTACCCGGCGGGGGCCTCGATGGTGAGGCGCTTGCCATGGTGTAAAGAGCGACCCAGGTCGTGAATGGCGACGATCCGCCCCACGCCGGTGATGATTCCGGTAAACATAGCTGGCTATTTTCGCAGGGAATGGGCCGCCGCCGGGGTTTGCACGTAAAAAAACCGCAGGAACGCGGTAAAGCGCTGGCAAATGACCTGCAAAGACCCGGCCTTGGCTGATAATTCACGCTTTCGCAATCAGAAGAATGTCGCCATGAATTGGATTCGCTATAGCGCTTTGTTGTTGACTGTGCTGCTTGCTGGCTGTGGCGGCAAAGGCAGTCCGGCTGAACCACCCTCTGATCTGACGGTGCAAAGCACGGGTGGAGCGCCGGGCATTGGTGACACCCAGGTCACGCTCAACTGGACGCCTCAGCCCAACGTGCAGTATTGGGTGCTGTGCGCGCCCGGCAATGCGATCACCGCCAAAAGCTGGGAGACCACGGTGGGCGGCAACGCTTACAGCACTTCCCGTGTGGGGGCTGGGATCTACAACGGGGACACCGCTTTGGCGGGGCAACTGGTGACGCCACCTTTCAACGTGACAGGTTTGCGCAACGATGTGACTTATTCGTTCACCGTGAATGCGCGTCTGAACGGGGGGCCCGGCGGCGCAGGCGCAACACCCGTGACCGTGACCCCACGGCTCGCAGGCCAGACTTGGTCGGCACTGGCCACTGTGCCCAATGCGACCACTGTGCGCGGCATGGCCTATGGCACCGTGGTCAGCCCCTTGAACTCCGCTTATTTGGCCTTTGCCTTCGTCGCTGTGGGCGACGGTGGGGCGATTTACCGCAGCCCCGCCAGCGCGCCTTTGGTTTGGACCCGCCAGACCTTGCCCACGGGCCTGTCAAACCAGCAGTTCAACGATGTCACATTTGCTTTTGGCCGTTTCATCGCCATCGGCAATGGCGGGGCCATTGCTTACAGCGCCGACGGCGTGACTTGGACCGCATCCACCATCAACACGGTGATCAATGCCAATTTGACTGGCCTGGCCTTCAGTGGCTCTGCGCTCATGGCGGTGGGCCAAGGTGGGGTGGTGCTGACTTCGGGTGATGGCATCACTTGGACGGCTCTGGCCAGCAATATCCCAAACACGCAAAACCTCAACACGGTGGCGTATTCGCCGGGTGTAACGACCACCCTGCCTGTCGCCGCTTCCTATGCTGCATTCTGGGTGGCTGCTGGCGATGCGGGGGCGGTCTACACCAGCATGGATGGGGTCACTTGGACGGCCCTGAGCAATGGCTTGTCGTCCGCGACCAACGCTTGGCGCGGTGTGTCTGTCTTGGTTCACACCACGTCAAACCTGGATTGTGGTGTGGCCAGCCCTGCGGTGACCACACTTTCGACCAGCTATTCGATTGCGCTGGTGGGTGACAACGGCCAGGTGGCCACGGCAGGCCCTGCGCTCGCGTGGACGGCTCAAACTCTGCCGGGTTCCCCTCGGTTGAACCGCGTGATCTCTCCGTCGGGGCAGTTCATGGCGGTGGGCAATGCGGGTGCTGTGTACACAGGCACCTTGCAAAACAACGACAGCAGCATTCAATGGCTGTCGCGCAACAGTGGCACGACCAGTGACCTGTATGGCGTGCTTCGTTACGGCAAAGATGCCGGCTTGAACTACAGCAACAGCTACCTGGCCTTTGGCCAAGGCGGCGGGGTGCTGGCCGCCCGCTGAAATTTTGGAAGCTGGGTTTGAAAGGCAAGCCACAAGGCTTGCCTTTTTTCTTAGGGTATTCCTTTGGCCCCATGGGCTGTGTGGCTGCCTAAAATGGATGCTGCAACGCAGCAAGTGGGCTGTTTGCCCCATTTCAGGAGCTTTTTTCTCGTGGCCACTCAGAGCGATTCATCCCCCCGACGTCCCGCCAGTCCGGCTGCCGAGAAGGTGGCCCTGCGTGTCATCAAAAAATACCCCAATCGCCGCCTGTACGACACGGACACATCCACCTACATCACGCTGGCTGAAATCAAACGCTTGGTCATGGCCTCGGAACCTGTGGTGGTGCGAGATGCCAAAACGGGTGAGGATCTGACCCGTTCCATCTTGTTGCAGATCATTTTGGACGAAGAGGCTGCGGGTGTGCCCATGTTCAGCGAAGCCGTTTTGGCGAATTTGATTCGGTTTTATGGCCATGCCATGCAGGGCTATATGGGCTCCTTTTTGGAAGGACAGCTGCAAATGTTCACCGACTGGCAGTCGCGCGTGGGCGATCAAGGGCAGGGCTTGACGCCTGAGAAATGGTCTCAGTTCATGCAGTGGCAGTCACCGATGGCGCAAAACGTGCTGACCAGCATGCTCACCCCGTCGTCGAACGTCATGGGGCAAATGCAAGAAAATATTCAAAAACAAATGCAAAAGAACACCGAGCAGATGTTGGGGGTGTTTGGCTTCAAGGCCTGAGCGGGTGGTTTTGCTGGGACAATCGGGGCATGAGCGAAACATCTGCAAGCACCGTCGTCCCCAAAGTGGGTTTTGTCAGTCTGGGTTGTCCCAAGGCTTTGACCGATTCCGAGCTGATCTTGACCCAGCTGAGCGCTGAGGGGTATCAGACGTCCAAGACTTTTGAGGGGGCCGATCTGGTGATCGTCAACACCTGTGGCTTCATCGACGATGCCGTCAGGGAAAGTCTGGACACCATTGCCGAGGCCCTGAACGAGAACGGCAAAGTCATCGTCACCGGTTGTCTGGGCGCCAAGACGGGTGAGGGTGGCGGCAACATGATCCGTGAGATCCACCCGAGTGTGTTGGCCGTGACCGGCCCGCATGCCACGCAAGAAGTGATGGACGCGGTGCACACCCATTTGCCCAAGCCGCACGACCCATTTTTGGACTTGGTGCCCGGCGGTTTTGGCGAGGCAGGGCTCAAGCTGACGCCGCGTCACTATGCGTATTTGAAGATCAGCGAAGGTTGCAACCACCGCTGCACGTTTTGCATCATTCCGTCCATGCGTGGCGATCTGGTCTCGCGCCCGATTGGCGATGTACTCAAAGAAGCCAAGGCTTTGTTTGAAGGCGGTGTCAAAGAGCTGCTGGTCATCAGTCAAGACACTTCGGCCTATGGCGTGGACATCAAGTACCGCACGGGTTTTTGGGATGGCAAACCGGTCAAAACCCGCATGTTGGAGTTGGTGCAGACCTTGGGGGAGATGGCCCGGGCCCACGGTGCTTGGGTTCGCCTGCACTATGTCTATCCCTACCCCAGTGTGGACGACATCATTCCATTGATGGCCCAAGGCTTGGTTTTGCCTTATCTGGACGTGCCCTTTCAGCACAGCCACCCTGATGTGCTCAAGCGCATGAAGCGCCCGGCCAGTGGTGAAAAAAACCTGGAGCGCATCCAGCGTTGGCGCGAACTGTGCCCGGAATTGGTCATTCGCAGCACCTTCATCGCAGGGTTCCCCGGCGAGACCGAAGAAGAGTTTGAGCATTTGCTGGGCTTTTTGCGTGAAGCGCAGATTGACCGTGCGGGTTGTTTTGCTTACAGCCCGGTTCAAGGGGCCACGGCCAATGATTTGCCGGGCATGCTGCCCGATGCCGTGCGTGAGGAACGCCGCGCCCGTTTCATGGCCGTGGCCGAGGAGGTGTCGATTGACCGTTTGCAGCAGCGCGTGGGCTCTGACATGCAAGTTTTGGTCGATTCGGCCCCGGCCATGGGCCGCCGTGGTGGTGTTGGGCGCAGTTACGGTGATGCCCCTGAGATCGATGGCGTGGTGCGCCTGCTGCCCCCAGAGAAGATCAGTAAAACACTGAAAGTGGGTGAGTTCACCCGGGCGCGCATCGTGGGTGTCGAAGGGCACGATCTGGTGGCGCAGCCGGTTTGAAATGGGCATCAAAACAAGGGCAAAAAAAAACCGCTGATCGAAATCAGCGGCTTTTTTGTGTCTTGCTCACCAAGATGTGGTGCCCAGAAGAGGACTCGAACCTCCACGCCTCGCAGCGCTAGTACCTGAAACTAGTGCGTCTACCAATTCCGCCATCTGGGCATCTCAGGAAGTTTGAATTCTACAATGAGAAATGCCTGTTTCAGGACTGCGCGCATAAAAAACCGAGCCGAAAAACAAAAAAGCCGATGAACAATTTTCATCGGCTTTCAGTGACATCTTATTTAGATAAGATTGGTGCCCAGGAGAGGACTCGAACCTCCACGCCTCGCAGCGCTAGTACCTGAAACTAGTGCGTCTACCAATTCCGCCACCTGGGCATTTCAGGAAATCAAGGATTCTATATCAAAAAAGTGACTCCAACCAGCGGGATGCTGGACGAAATAGAAGGACAAATCCAGGGGCACCGCGATGGCCATGGGTTTTTGATTCGTGACGATGGGCAGGGCGATATCTTTCTGCCGCCCAACGAGATGCGAGCGGTTTTGCACAAAGACCGGGTCAAGATCCGCGTGGTGCGATTCGACCGCAAAGGCCGCCCAGAGGGCCGTGTGCTTGAAATATTGGAGCGTCCTGAGCAGCCGATCATTGGTCGTTTGCTGCAAGAAAGCGGTTTGTGGTTGGTGGCCCCCGAGGACAAGCGCTACGGCCAGGATGTGCTGATTCCCAAAGGTGCGACCGGCACGGCCAAAGCGGGGCAAGTGGTGGTGGTCGAGTTGACCGAGCCACCTGCGCTCTACGGCCAGCCTGTTGGCCGCGTCAAAGAGGTGTTGGGCGAAATTGACGATTCAGGGATGGAGATCGAGATTGCGGTACGCAAGTACAGCGTGCCGCACGAGTTTTCGTCCGCCTGCTTGGAGCAGGCCAAGGGTTTGCCCGACAAAGTTCGCCCACAAGACCGCAAAGGGCGCATTGATTTGCGAGACGTGCCCTTGGTCACCATTGACGGCGAAGATGCGCGTGACTTTGACGACGCCGTGTATTGCGAGCCGGCCAAGGTCGGGCGCAGCAAAGGCTGGCGTTTGTTGGTGGCGATTGCCGATGTGAGCCACTATGTGCAGACGGGCAGTGGAATTGATGTGGACGCATACGAGCGTGCCACGAGTGTTTATTTCCCGCGCCGGGTTATTCCGATGCTGCCCGAAAAACTCTCCAATGGCCTGTGTTCTTTGAACCCCGATGTGGATCGTTTGTGCATGGTGTGCGACATGTTGGTCAACGCCAAGGGCGATGTGCATGCCTACCAGTTTTACCCGGCGGTGATGCACAGCCATGCACGCTTTACCTACACCGAGGTGGCGGCTGTTTTGGCCAATACCCGTGGGCCTGAGGCACTGCGCCGCAAGGATCGCGTCAAGGATCTGCTGAATTTGCACGACGTCTACCGTGCTTTGCTGGCCTCTCGCGCGGTGCGGGGTGCGGTGGACTTCGAAACCACTGAAACCCAGATCGTGTGCGATGACAGCGGTCGCATCGAAAAAATCGTCCCCCGCGTGCGCAACGAAGCTCACCGCCTGATTGAAGAAGCCATGTTGGCCGCCAACGTCTGCAGTGCGGACTTTATCCAGCAGGGTCAGCACCCGGGCCTGTTCCGCTCGCACGAGGGCCCAACCCCCGAGAAAAAAGACCTGCTGCGCAACTACCTCAAGACGCTGGGTTTGGGCTTCGGCTTGAGCGACGACCCGCACACTTCGGAGTTTCAAAAAATCGCACAAGCGACCAAAGACCGCCCTGACGCGCAGCAGATTCACACAATGCTGCTGCGCTCCATGCAGCAAGCGATTTACACGCCGATCAACAGCGGTCACTTTGGCTTGGCGTATGAGGCTTACACCCACTTCACCAGCCCGATTCGGCGTTACCCAGACTTGTTGGTGCACCGTGTGATCAAGGCCATTTTGGCGGGACGCAAATACGAGTTGCCCGCTTTGCCTTTGCCGGGCGAGGCCCATGCCAAGCTGGCCAAACGACTGCAGAAGAACAAGGCAGGCGTCAAGGTCATGGGGCGTTCGGCCAAAGTTCCGCAGGTTCAAATGTCCTTCGCCGAGCAGCAGGCTTGGGAGGCTGCGGGCTTGCATTGCAGCGCCAACGAACGCCGCGCAGATGAAGCCAGCCGAGATGTGGAGGCTTGGCTCAAATGCAAGTACATGCGCGAGCATTTGGGCGAAGAGTACGGCGGCGTGGTGACTTCGGCGACCACCTTCGGCTTGTTCGTCACGCTCGACAATTTGTACGTCGAGGGTCTGGTGCACATCACCGAGTTGGGCGGTGAGTATTTCCGCTTCGACGAGGCCCGTCAGGAGTTGCGTGGTGAGCGCACCGGCATCCGTTACGCGATTGGCACGCGGGTGCAGATTCAGGTCAGCCGGGTGGATTTGGATGGCCGCAAGATTGACTTTCGGCTGGTGCAGCCTGGGGGCGATGTGCAGGTGCGTGCCATGCGCGACAAGGGCGTGGTCCCCGCAGATGCCTTGCCGCGCACCAAGGGCAGGTCCAAGCCCGACAGGCGCGCAGGCGCTGGCATGGAGCCCGCCGAGCGTGCGCGCTCTCCGATCCAAGCCCTGAAGTCATCGGTCAAGAAGGCCGCAGCCAAAAAAAATGGCAAATCCGCCCGCAAGCCCAAACGCTGAGAGGCTGACGACTGATGAAAATGGCCTCCCTTTGGAGGCCATTTTTGTGTCTGCAGTGGGCAGCGGGCAGTGGGTCTGTGGGTCGGTGGTGTCAGCGCAGGCGCTCGGCCAGACGGCTGGCCGTCAAGGCCAAGTCCTCAGGCCATTGGTCAGCAGTGTGTCCGTGTTGCCAGACGGCACTGCAAGCGGCGTCCCAGGCGCTCAGGCCTTGGGCCAACCGCGCGCCCACCAAACCCGCCAGCACATCACCCGTGCCGCCCGTGGCCAAGCGTCCATTGCCCGTGGTGTTGATGCGCGACGTTTGGCCCGGGCTAGCCAGCACTGTGCCCGAGCCTTTGAGTGCGACAGTGCATTGAAATTGAGCACTCAGGGCCGTCGCCGCAGCCAAGCGGTCGCCTTGCACCGTTTGCGTGCTCACGCCCAGCAGCCTTGCTGCCTCTAAGGGGTGAGGGGTCAGCACGGTGGCTTGGTCGTTTTGCTGGCGCGCCTTGAGCCATTGCGCCAGCAAGGGGTCTTGGGCGGCGTGGTTCAGGCCATCGGCGTCCAGTACCAGTCGGGCGCTTCTTTGCAAAACAAGGGGCAGCCAGGGGGCGATGGCCTGCCCGCCGCCGCAACCCGCCACAACGGTGAGTGCGGTCAGATCCAGCTGTTCAAAGCGGCGATGCATCAGGTCTGGCGGCTGGCTGGCAGGGGCCTCATCACCGGGGCTGCAGACCATCACTCGGCCGGCACCCGCGTGCAATGCCGCCTGGGCCGCCAGCATCGCTGCACCCCGCATGCCCATGCCCCGCAGTTGCAAGGACTCGCCACCGACCACGGCCACGTCGCCGTGGCTACCTTTGTGGCTGGCGTGTGTTTTGGTGTGACTGATCCCGGGTGGGTTCAGCCACGCCTGTGGTTGGTACGAGGTCGGGTCGTCGCTCAGAGGCTCCAACCAGATGCAGCCCGCTAAATCCCGGCCTTGACCCATGAACAAGCCAGGCTTGGCCGCTAAAAAAGTGAGGGTGTGGTCAGCTCGGACCGCCATGTTTGTCTCCTCTCCCCAGGGCTGACCCGAATCGGCGTTCAAACCGGTAGGCAAATCCAGGGCCAGCACACAAGCTGCAGAGGCGTTCATCAGCGCAATCCAGTGTTGCATGGCCTCAGACGGGGCACGGCGTGCGCCAATGCCCAACAGGGCGTCTATGCACAGGTCTTGCGCCCCCATGCGCTGTGGCCAACCCTCGGATGACTGGAGTAAGTTTGGCGAGATGGACACGCCCGCGGCTTTGGCGCGCTCCCAGGCGGCCCGAGCATCAGGGGGCAGCTTGTGCGGCTCGCCCAACAAGCTGACATGCACCGACATGCCCATGCGGTGCAGGTGTGCAGCGGCTTCGAGGCCATCACCACCGTTGTTGCCTGGGCCGGCGGCGATCCAGATGTGGCGTGCGTGCGGCGCAATGGCCAGCGCAAGGCGGGCTGCTGCACAGCCTGCGCGTGTCATCAGGGGCTGTGGGCTCAGGGCCTGGCGTTGGATTTCGAGTGTTCGGATGCCCTCCGTGCGCATGACCGGGATACGCCAGTCCGGGGCGTGTTGTGTCAGGCACTGCAGGGTCATGTCTGGTCCGGCCGTCTCAAGTCCGGCCGCTCAGAGCGGCTTCCATCAGCAAGCCCAATTGGAGCAGCGTGTCGTCGCGCATGGGGCCATGCCAGGCCATCAGGCCCACTGGCAGTTCGCCGGGGGTGTGACACGGCAGGGTGATCGCACAGCCGTCCAAGGTGTTGATGGCGCTGGGGTTGCGCAGCAACAGCGCGTTGGCGCGGAAAAAGGCCTCGTCTCTCAGCGCACCCGGGGCCACGTCGGCCAGAGTCGGTGCCGTGATCGGTGTGGTGGGGGACAGCACGGCGTCGTAAGCTTGCAAGGCCCGGGTCATGCGTTGTGTCCAATTTTGCCGGGCTTGCACCAGCGCGATGTACTCGTGTGCGGCCATGTGAGCGCCGCGCTGGATGCGGGCGGACACGCGGGGGTCGTAACGCGCGGCGTCCTTGGCCAGCAGCTCGCGGTGCCAGGCGAAGCTCTCGGCCGGGCTGAAGCCGCCCGTGGCCATGAGAGCCGGCAATTCGCCGAGCTCTGGCAAGGGCAGCTCTCGGATCTGAGCGCCCGCCGCGCGCAAAATGGCCAAGCTGCGCTCAAAAGCTCGGGCAACGGTTGCATCCATGCCGTTGAGCAGGTAGCCGCTGGCCACGGCAAGGCGGAAGTCCGACAAAGGGCGGTGCGCGGTGGGCACGCTGCGCCCAGACAAAATTTCATGCGCCAGCACAGTGTCACGCACACTCCGCGTCATGGCGCAGACGGTGTCCAGTGTGGTGGACAGGGGGATGGCCCCCTGTGTGGGCACCCGCCGTGCGGTGTTTTTGAAGCCCACCAGGCCGTTCAAGGCGGCGGGTATGCGAATGGAGCCTCCGGTGTCCGAGCCCAGTCCAATGAACGCTGCACCGGTGGCCACCGACACGGCCGCCCCCGAGCTGGATCCCCCAGGGACGTGGCCCCCCGTTGCGGTCCCAGCCGTGCCGGCGGGTTGATCGGTCAGGGCGTCCCAGGCGCGAGGGGTGCCGTGGTGGGGGTTGTTGCCTACGCCCGAAAATGCAAACTCCACCATGTTGGTGCGCCCGATCAGCCCTGCGCCAGCGGCCCGCAAGCGGGCAACGGCGGGGCAATCTTGCAAGGCGGGGGCAGCGTCAGAAAGCACCACGGAGCCGGCGGTGGTGGCTTGGCCAGCCACGTCAAACAGGTCCTTGACCGAGACGGCAAGCCCTGCCAAAGGGGTCTTTTCAATCCCGGGCTGGCTTGCGGTGTCCCGCAAATCGTCGGCGGTGAGCTGGATAAAAACCGCTTCGCAAGCGCTCGATTGCGCCATGCTCAGGCATTCTTGGGCCACTTGTGCGCTGGTTTTTAATCCTTGGCGAATGGCTTCGCGGGTGGCGATGAGGTCGGCTTTCATGCGTGGATTCCTGTTTTGAGGGGCGATCATTGCAAAGGGCGATGCTATAATCGAAAGGCTTTACGCAGTGCAGCCTTGGTGACTGGGCTCGCACTGGCGAAAGTACATCCGCAAACCCGTCCCAACAAGGTGTTGCACTCAGCGATGAGGGCAATCAGTGGGCGGGATTTTAGACCCAACCTTTGGAGTATTCCTATGTCAGTAACCATGCGCGAAATGCTGGAAGCCGGTGTCCACTTTGGTCACCAAACCCGCTTCTGGAACCCCAAGATGGCCCCGTTCATCTTCGGTCACCGCAACAAAATCCACATCATCAACCTGGAAAAATCGCTGCCGATGTTCCAGGACGCGATCAAGTTCGCCAAGCAGTTGTCCGCCAACCGCGGCACCATCTTGATGGTGGGCACCAAGCGCCAAGCCCGCGAGATGGTGGCTCTCGAAGCCCAGCGCGCAGGCGTGCCTTTCGTGGACCAGCGATGGTTGGGCGGCATGTTGACCAACTTCAAAACCGTCAAGACCTCGATCAAGCGTCTGAAGGACATGAAGGCTCAGCAAGAAGTCGGCCTCGACAGCCTGAGCAAAAAAGAGCAACTGGTGTTCAAGCGCGAGATGGAAAAGCTCGAAAAAGACATCGGCGGTA
>JAHECM010000136.1 GCA_024641725.1 Limnohabitans sp.
GTGTATTCGGCCACCAGCAAATCGCATGACACCAGCGCGGTGACACAACAGCCCCGTGCTTGCCCCAGCATCAGCGAGGCTTGGGGGTTGACGTTCATGAAGGTGATCTCGACCGAGGCCACGTCGGGCTGGTAGCGTGCGTGGATTTCGCGGATGCCGTCGTAGATGATTTTCAGGCGGGCCGGCAAATTGCCCATCTCGCCTTGGGTGGTCTCGATCACGCCGCTGGCCACGTATTGCAGTTTGGAGCCGGTCATGTCGAGCACGCCAAAGCCGGTGGTTTGCAAGCCCGGGTCAATGCCCAAGATGCGGATGGTGGCTGGCGCTGGCGTGCTCATGGCCAAGCGACGTCGTTCATGCGTCGCACGATCACCTCGGCCTGCGAGGCCAGGTAGCCCGAGTCTGGGCGTTTTTCAAAATAGCGCGGTCTGGGCAGCATGACGGCCAGGCGCGCGGACTCCCAGGCAGACAGCTGCGCGGCCGGTTTGCGAAAGTAATGCTGCGCTGCCGCTTCTGCGCCAAACACGCCTTCGCCCCATTCCACGCTGTTGAGGTAGATCTCGAGGATGCGTGGCTTGGACAGCATCGCTTCGAGGGTGACCGTGACCATGGCTTCTTGGGCTTTGCGCAGCAAGGTGCGTTCGCCCGAGAGGAACAGGTTTTTGGCCAGTTGCTGGGTGATGGTGGAGCCGCCCACGATCTTGACCGGCGGCGCTTTGGCCCCGGGCTTTTGCAGGGTGCGCTGCTCAGCGCGCGCTTGGGCTTGGCTGTTTTTGGCCCAGGCTTTTTCGATGGAGTTCCACCAGATGCCGTGGTGCTGGGCAAAGGCGCTGTCTTCTGAGGCAAGCACAGCGCGTTGCAGTTGGCGCGAGATGGCCTGGTTGTCGCGCCAGCTTTGCCGCCAAGGCAAGCGGCCGTCGCGCGCGAGGATTTGCCAGATTTGTGAGCGCTCGAACGCCGTCGATTCGGGCGCGATGAAGGCCATGGTGCCAATGCGCAGCGCAAAAAACAGCTGCAGCCCCACCCCGGCCAAGAGCAGCAACAGGCACCAGCGGGAGAGGGCTTTCATGGTCGGGATTGGGATCGGGCTTCAGTTGCCGCTGGCGGGGGCTTCGTTCACGTCCACCGCTATGGTCAGCGGGCCGGCGCTCAGGCTGTCGTCATCGGCGTCATCGTCTGTGACGGCGTCGGCAAGGGCCTCGCCCGCAGCGCCGCTGGCGTCTGGCGTGGGGTCCAAGTGTGCGGTGACGGTGCCGCTCACATCGAGTGCCATGAGGTCGACTTGCCCCAGCTTGACGCGCACTTTGGCGCCGCGCGGCAAGCCTTGCGCGCCCATGACGGTGAACACCAGCGGCAGGGTTTCGGCGCGCACCAGCCAAGCACCTCCGCCGGCTTCTTTGACAAGCGCGGCGTCGAGTTCGGTGATGCCCTGCTGCTGCAGGTGCTGGAGTGTCCAGAACCGCTCCATGCCCGATTGCACGCTGTTGTAGCCGCTGTAGGTGGTGTCAAAGGCGCTGATGATGGAAAACAGTTCGGCGTCTTTGGGTTTGAAGGGTGCGGCCAGCGCGGCCGTGGCACCGTGGCGCGCGCAGGCGATGATTTGCCACTGGTTGACCAGGTCGGTGTAGCGGCGCAGCGGCGAAGTGCTCCAGGCGTAGCTGGGCACGCCAATGCCCGCGTGCGGCAGGGCTTTGGTGCCCATGCGCACTTTGACGCCAGGGGCCAGGCTGGCTTGGCTGCGGTAGATGCCAGGCACGCCCAGGCTGGCCATCCATTGGCCCCAGGTGCTGTTGGCCAGGATCATGGCCTCGGCCACCATCAGGTCCAGCGGTGCGCCACGCTTGCGGGTGCCAATGTGCACGGTCTCGCTGCCCGTGGGCGGTGTGTCATTGCTGGCGCTGTCCAGTTTGAAGCTGTAGTCGGGGCGGTTGAAGGTCTCCGGCTTGCCGCGCACCACTTCGCGCCGGGCTTTGAGTGTTTGGGCCAGACGCCAATAAAAGGCGAGGGTGGCGCGGTCCACGGGCAGGTCGTGGTGGGGGGCCTCGTCGGCTTCGAGCCACTCTGGGGTGATCAGGTGGTCAAGTTGGTCGTGGCGCAGGTTGACCGCGATGGGCACTTGCTCCAGCCGGGTTTCGGTGTTCAGCACTTCGAGCGTGGCCTCGTCAAAGGCCACGTACAGCGACACCGCAGGGCAGGCGCGGCCCGCGATCAAGGTGTAGGTCTGCACCACGCTGTCGGGCAGCATGGTGATTTTGTAACCGGGCATGTAGACCGTGGACAGGCGCTGGCGGCCCAGTTGGTCAATGGGTGAGCCGGGCAGCAGGGCCAAACCGGGGGCCGCGATGTGGATGCCCACGGTGACGGTGCCGCTGCCCAGGCCTTGCAGGGACAGCGCGTCGTCGATCTCGGTGGTGTGCGAGTCGTCGATCGAGAACGCTTGCACCGTGGCCAGGGGCAGCGCGTCGGTGATGGCCGGGGCTTGCAGCGCAGGAAAACCGGTGCCTTTGGGGAACCAGTCAAACAAGAAACGCTGCCAGTGGAAGTCCCAGGGCGAGTCGATGGCCCCGGCTTGCACCAGCAAGTCGAGCGGGGCTTTTTGGCTGGCTTTGCTGGCGTCCACCACGGCCTTGTATTCGGGGGCGTTTTTGTCGGGCCGGAACAAAATTTTGTACAGCTGCTCGCGCACCGGGGGCGGGCATTGGCCGTTGGCCAAGGCTTGAGCCCAATCGTCGATCTGGGCCAGCAGTTGTTTTTTCTTCTCGATGCCTGCCAGCGCTTGCTGCAAGATGTCGGCAGCTACTTTGCGAAACCGGCCCTTGCCCGCGCGGCGAAAGTAGTGCGGGGCCTCGTACAGGCGCAGCAGCGCAGCGGCTTGCTCGGTGGTGGTGGCGTTGGCGCTGAAATAGTCTTTGGCCAGATCGGCAAAGCCAAATTCTTCCTCGGGGGCGAATTCCCAGGCCAGATCGAGCTCGATGGTCTGGGCCAGTGCGGCGGCATCGGCCAGCAAGGCGGCGGGGGCAGGTTTGTCGAACTTGAGCAGCATTTGGGCGGCCTTGACCTTGACCCGTTTGCCCGAGTCCAGCTCCACTTGCGCGGAGGCTTCGGCTTCTGACATCACCCTGCCGGCCATGAACTTGCCGGTTTCTTCAAATAGTACGTACATGGGGGGATTTTCCCATGCCGTGCGGTGCTTGCTGGCGCTGTTTCAGCGCAGGCCGAGAAATTCCATGATTTCGGGCAGGAGGGCCTCAAAGTCGCTCAGGCCGTGGTCGCTGCCTTCAACCAGTCGCACCTGGCCTTGTCCGTAGGCGTGCAGCATCTCGCGCCAGTCGAGCACTTCGTCGCCTTTGGCAATCACGGCCAGGCTGGGCGGGGTGTGGGTGGCGGGAGTGGCCTCTAGGCGGCGCAGTTCGCCAATGAAAGACGCGTCAAAGTGAATGCGTTGGTGCGGGTCGTGCCAAGCCGGGTGCTCGCCGATGTGGCCTGCCAGGTCGCGCGCGGGGTGGGCGGCAGGGTTGAGCAGCACCACCGGGCAGCCGATTTGCCGGGCCAGCACTTGGGCATAAAAACCACCCAATGACGAGCCAGCGATGGCCATGCCGTCTTGGGGCCAGTGCCCAATGCCTTGGAGCAACTGGTCCACGGCTGCCTGCGGGGAGGGCGGCAGCGCCGGGCACCACCAGTGCACCTGCGGGTGCTCCTGCGCCATCAGACGGGCCAGGGTTTGTGCCTTGGTCGATTGTGGCGAGGAGCGAAAGCCGTGCAGGTACAACAGATGTGACAAAGGTACAGGGCGGTGCATGGGGCTATTTTGAATCACACGATAATCCGGGGCATGGTTGCTGTTATTCAAAAGCCCTCGCTTTGGCGTCGAGCCCTGTTCTTGCTGGAGGGGTTTGACGGGCCGTTGGCGTTCGTGGTCTTTTTGCTCGCTTGTGGGGGGCTGACGATCATGTACTCGTCGGGGTTTGACCACGGCACCCGCTTTGTCGACCATGGCCGCAACATGTTGATCGCTGGTTTCATCATGTTTGTGGTGGCCCAGGTGCCGCCGCAAAAGCTCATGACGCTGGCCGTGCCTTTGTATGTGGTGGGGCTAGCCTTGCTGGTGGCGGTGGCGCTGTTTGGCGTGACCAAAAAAGGGGCTCGCCGCTGGGTCAATGTGGGGGTGGTGATCCAGCCCAGCGAAATTTTGAAAATCGCCATGCCCTTGATGTTGGCATGGTGGTTCCAAAAGCGGGAAGGGCAGTTGCGCCCGCTGGATTTCGCGGTGGCGGGCGTGTTGCTGCTGATTCCGGTGGGGCTGATCATGAAGCAACCGGACTTGGGCACCGCTTTGCTGGTGCTGTCGGCGGGCCTGTCGGTCATCTTTTTTGCGGGACTGAACTGGCGGCTCATCGTGCCGCCAGTGTTGCTGGCCCTGGTGGGCGTGGCGGTTTTGGTGGCCATGGAGTCCACTTGGTGCGCCGACGGGGTCGACTGGAAGGTGCTGCACGAGTACCAGCGCCAACGCATTTGCACCTTGCTGGACCCGGCGCGGGACCCTTTGGGCAAGGGCTTTCACATCATTCAGGGCATGATCGCGATTGGCTCAGGCGGCTTTTGGGGCAAGGGCTTCATGCAGGGCACGCAGACGCATTTGGAGTTCATTCCAGAGCGGACCACGGATTTTATTTTTGCCGCCTTTGGCGAAGAGTTTGGCTTGGCGGGCAACTTGCTGCTGATCGCTGGGTTTTTGTTCATGGTGTTTCGGGGCTTGGTGATCGCCTCGAACGCTCCGACCTTGTTCACCCGCTTGCTGGCGGCCAGTGTGACCATGATCTTTTTCACTTACGCCTTTGTGAACATGGGCATGGTCAGCGGCATTTTGCCGGTGGTGGGGGTGCCGCTGCCCTTCATCAGTTACGGCGGCACGGCCATGGTCACTTTGGGGCTGGGGCTGGG
>JAHECM010000138.1 GCA_024641725.1 Limnohabitans sp.
GCATGGATGTAGAGAACCTTGGATTCGGGGCGGTCTGCCAACAGCTTGTTGCCAATCGCGTGCATCAGGTGGGTCTTGCCCAAACCCACACCGCCGTAGATGAACAGGGGGTTGTACAGATGCCCGGGTTGCCCGGCCACGTGCATGGCCGCAGCACGCGCCATGCGGTTGGCTGAGCCTTCGACCAAGGTGTCGAAAGTCAAGGCCGGGTTGAGGCGGCTGCGAAAGCTGTTGGGCGCCGCTTCTTCCAGCGCATTCGCGGCTTCAGACACTGTGCGAGCGGCGGATGTCTGGGTTGGACGTGCTGATTTGGAGGGGATTTCACGCGGAGTGATGGCTAACTCAATTTGGACCGCGCGGCCTTGCAGGCGTTCCAGCAAAGCCGCCAATCGACCGGCGTACTGGGCTCGGATCCAGTCCAACTTGAAACGGTTGGCCACAAACAAAATGACCTTGGATTGGTCATCGGCCACTTGGGCGCTCAGTGGCTTGATCCAGGTGTTGAATTGCTGCTCAGGCAGTTCGCGCGACAGCTCGTCCAGGCAAGCTTGCCACAGGGCCTGGCCTGCATCGGCGTTGAATTCTGGGTTCATTCCCTCGGGCATATGCGGTGTTATTTTTGTGGACAGGTGAGGGAAATGGCGATGAAAATCTCGAATTATCAAGAGCTTATCCACATGCTGAAGGCAGCACGGTGCGCGATCATAAACCACATCGACGCACAGGGGTGTCTTGTTTTTTTGGGCCGCGGTGGCGGACTTTCAAGCACCAGCAGATCCAAAATTTGCCGTGGCTGCGAAAGTTTGCGATAATCGAGGGCTTCGCTCAAATCCGCATCAGGGTTTGGCACCATGGCAAACCGGTTTTGCCTTGGGCTTTAAGGAAAAGTCATGAAACGCACCTATCAACCTTCCAAAACACGTCGCGCCCGTACCCACGGCTTCCTGGTTCGCATGAAGACCCGCGGTGGTCGTGCCGTGATCAACGCACGCCGCGCCAAGGGCCGCAAGCGTCTGGCTGTCTGAGGTACTTGACGCCGTCCGGCGCTGGCGCTGTGCCAGCCCAGGCGGCTCAAGCCAGGGCCTGGCCGCTGTGCAACGTCTGAAGACTCGCCCGCAATTCCAGGCCGCCCTGGCTGGCGGCACGGTTTCGCGCACGTCGCATTTTGCTTTGCACCGCCTGGCTTTGACGCCTCACGCATCCGACATCCCCACGGATCCAGCCATTGGGCCTGCACCTTCTGAGGCGCAGGCCCTTTTTGGCTTGCTTGACGTGTGGATGGGGGCCATGGTTCCCAAGCGATGGGCGCGTCGCGCGGTCACGCGCAACACCATCAAACGACAGATTTACGCCGTGAGCACCTGTTTTGAGACCCAGTTGCCACAGGCCGCCCATGTGGTGCGCCTGCGTGCGACCTTTGACCGCAAGCAGTTCATCAGCGCGACGTCGGAGCCCCTCAAAATGGCGGTGCGACAAGAGCTGGAGCAGCTGTTCCAGCGCGCCACTGCCAAATCAGGAGCCCCACATGCGTGAGTTTTTGATGGGCCTTGTGCGTGCCTACCGCCTGCTGCTGAGCCCATCGCTTGGTTCGGCTTGCCGTTTTGAGCCCACCTGCTCGGCGTATGCTCTGCAGGCCCTTGAACAACATGGTGCCGCAGCGGGGACTTACCTCACTGTGCATCGGCTGATGCGCTGCCACCCTTGGTGCGCAGGCGGCCATGACCCCGTTCCTGAACAGGCCCCGCGCCTGTTCAGCCGACTGATTTCTCCCACTTCTTCCAAGAAGACCACATGAACGACATTCGCCGCACCATCCTTTGGGTGATTTTTGGTTTTTCCATGGTCCTGCTTTGGGACCAATGGCAAATTCACAATGGTCACAAAGCCACCTTCTTCCCCAAGCCGCAAGCGGCTGCCGTGACGCCAGCAGCGTCTGAGCCCGCCACGGCTGGGGCTGCGGCTGTGCCCGTGGCATCGGCCAGCACGGCGGCGGTGACACCCGCCCAAGTGCCCGCAGGCAATGCGCCCGCCGCTGTTGCACACGAAAAAATCGAAGTCACCACCGATGTGCTCAAACTCAGCTTTGACACCGAGGGAGGCTCGCTGGTGCGCAGCGAATTTGTCCAGCACCCCGACCTGACCGATCCGCAAAAGCCCTTCGTGTTGCTCGACGAGAGCCGTGACCGTGTCTACGTGGCCCAGACGGGCCTGATCGGCGGCAACTTCCCAACGCACAAAGTCGCCATGCGCGTCAGTGGCGAGCGCACGCTCAAAGACGGTCAAAACGAATTGACCGTGCGCTTTGAGTCCGACGCCATGAACGGCGTCAAGCTGGTCAAGACTTACAGCTTGCAACGCGGCAGCTACGCCATCGGCGTCAAGCACGAAGTGGTGAACACCAGTGCCGCAGCCGTGTCGCCCCAGCTGTACATGCAGTTGGTGCGTGACGGCAACAAGCCCGCTGGCGAATCGTCCTTCTATTCCACCTTCACCGGCCCGGCCATTTACACCGATGCCAAGAAGTACCACAAGGTCGAGTTCAGCGACATCGAAAAGAACAAATCCGAGGTCGACAAAACCTCCGCCAACGGTTACGTGGCCATGGTGCAGCACTACTTTGCCTCGGCCTGGTTGCTGGGTGATGGCGTGCAGCGCGAGAACTTCGTGCGCAAAGTGGACAACAACCTGTATGCCGTGGGCATGATCACCCCCGTGGGTGACGTGGCACCTGGCCAGTCCAAAGCCGTTGAAAACAAGTTGTTCGTTGGCCCGCAAGAAGAAAAAATGCTCGAAGCCCTGGCTCCGGGCTTGGACCTGCTCAAAGACTACGGCTGGCTGGCCATGCTGGCCAAGCCGCTGTACTGGCTGCTGGACAAAATTTTCCATGTGCTGCACAACTGGGGCTGGTCCATCATGACCTTGGTGTTGTTGCTCAAAATCGCTTTCTATTGGCTCAATGCCAAGGCGTATTCCAGCATGGCCAAGATGAAGGCGATCAACCCCAAGATCATGGAGATGCGCGAGCGCCTGAAAGACAAGCCGCAGCAAATGCAGCAAGAGATGATGAAGATCTACCGCGACGAGAAGGT
This sequence comes from Limnohabitans sp., assembly GCA_024641725.1. Taxonomy (GTDB): domain Bacteria; phylum Pseudomonadota; class Gammaproteobacteria; order Burkholderiales; family Burkholderiaceae_C; genus Limnohabitans_A. Next base: position 3,090 of record JAHECM010000138.1, read on the forward strand.
CAACCCCATGGGTGGCTGCTTCCCGATGCTGATCCAAATCCCGGTGTTCATTGCGCTGTATTGGGTGCTGCTGTCCACCGTCGAAATGCGCCACGCCCCTTGGATGGGCTGGATCCAGGACTTGTCGGCGCCTGACCCCTACTTCATCTTGCCGCTGGTGATGACCCTGACCACACTGCTGCAAACGGCCCTGAACCCCGCCCCACCGGACCCCATGCAGGCCAAGATGATGTGGATCATGCCGCTGATGTTCTCGGTCATGTTCTTCTTCTTCCCCTCCGGCTTGGTGCTGTACTGGATCACGAACAACGTGTTGTCGATTGCCCAGCAGTGGATCATCAACACCCGCATGGGCGTGCCCCCGCAGTTCAATCTGCCCAAGTTCAAGTAAATTCCAAAAGGCCGCGCAAGCGGCCTTTTTTTGCTTCACCTCAGACACGCTTTTCTCGCCATGCTCTCTCGCCACCAAGAACCCATCGTTGCCATTGCCACCGCCCCCGGACGGGGGGCGGTGGGCATCGTGCGCGTGTCGGGGCGAGGGCTGAGCGGCCTGATTCAAGCCCTGTGCGGGCGCACGCTCAAGGCGCGTGAAGCGACTTATTTGCCGTTTCGCGATGCCGACGGCAGCGCCATTGACCACGGCTTGGCCATCCACTTTCCTGGGCCCCACTCCTTCACGGGCGAAGACGTGTTGGAGCTGCAAGCGCATGGTGGCCCCGTGGTGCTGCAGCTGCTGGTCAAGCGCTGCCTGCAAGCGGCGGCAGAGACCGATACCGCCACAGGACAACACCGTCTGGCGGGTCTGCGCTTGGCGCAGCCGGGCGAGTTTTCTGAACGCGCTTTTTTGAACGACAAAATCGACTTGGCGCAAGCCGAGGCCATTGCCGACTTGATCGACGCCAGCACGGAGGCGGCCGCCCGCAGTGCCAGCCGCTCGCTGGCGGGCGACTTCTCGCGCGAGATCCACACCTTGCGCGACGCCTTGATCCACCTGCGCATGTTGGTGGAGGCCACACTGGATTTTCCAGAAGAAGAAATCGACTTTTTGCAAAAAGCCGATGCCCAGGGCCAATTGGACCGCTTGCAGCACAAGCTGGCCGCTGTGCTGCAACGCACGCGCCAAGGTGCGCTGCTGCGCGAAGGCATCCGCGTGGTGATTGCGGGCCAGCCCAATGCGGGCAAAAGCTCACTGCTCAACGCGCTGGCCGGGGCCGAGCTGGCCATCGTCACGCCCATTGCGGGCACCACCCGCGACGTGGTGCAGCAAACCATCCAGATCGAGGGCGTACCCCTGCATGTGATCGACACGGCTGGACTGCGCGAAGGCGCGGACGTGGACGCGGTCGAGCAAATTGGCATTGAGCGCGCTTGGGGACAGATCGACAACGCCGATGCCGTGCTGTTTTTGCATGACCTGACGCGCAGCGACGAACGCCCGTATGCCGCGGCAGATGCCGAAATCGCCAGCACCTTGCTGCAGCGCCTGCCCAAAAGCGTGGCGGTCATCGACATTTGGAACAAAGCCGACGCCAACCCTATCGCACGCACCGGCAGCGAGGGCATCACCTTGTCCGCCAAAACCGGCCAAGGCTTGCAAGACTTGCGCCAACGCTTGTTGCACGAGGCGGGCTGGCAGCACGCCAGCGAAGGCCTGTACATCGCCCGCGAGCGCCATGTGCACGCGCTGCAACGGGTGGGCGAACACTTGGACATGGCCCAACAGTTGCTGGCCGCCCAGGCGCAAAGCCTGGACCTGCTGGCCGAAGAACTGCGCCAGTCTCAAAACGCACTGAATGACATCACCGGCGAATTCAGCGCGGACGATTTGTTGGGCGTGATTTTCTCGAG
>JAHECM010000140.1 GCA_024641725.1 Limnohabitans sp.
CCACATAGGCGTTGGCGATGGCCGCATTGGCCTGCATGGCCCCGCCCACGGTGCGCACCGCGATCAGGCCCCACAGCGAGGTGGTCATGGCGGTGCCAAAAAAGCTCACCCCCAAGCCCATGAAGCCCAGCAACAACACCGGCCTGCGGCCAAAACGGTCCGACAAGGCCCCCAACACCGGCGAGGCCAAAAAGTTCGACGTCCCAAATGCCACGGCAGCCACGCCGTACCAAAAGGCCTGGTCGGCCTGCGTGGTGGCAAAACTGCCCACCAACGCAGGCAGGACCGGGATGATGATGCCTATGGCCGCCATGTCGATGAGCACCGCCAGCATGATGAAAGGCATGGCCGCCTCACGGGAACGAAACTTTTCACGCATGGGGCGTCTCCAAAGGGGTGGCTGAATCAGCGGGCGCAAGCGCCTGCAAAGCGGCTTGCGCCAAATGCATCAAATGCGACTGGATGTCTTGCGGCCAGGGCGCGACCCAAGCCGCCAAGCCTGCCCGGTCGCCTGCAAACAAAGCGCGGGCGGCTTCCTCAAACCCGTCCAAACTGCCCGCCATGGCCGACATGAAGCGGTAACTCGCCTCTTGCGACAAGCGGCGTTGGTCCTGGCTCTCGCTGCTTTTGCGGGCCTGATCCACCAGTTTGCGCAAAGCCACCGACGCCCCACCGGGCTGCGCCGCCAACCAAGCCCAGTGGCGCGGCAGCAAGGTCACCTCGCGGGCCACCACGCCCAACTTGGGCCGCCCTGGGCCGGAAGTGCTTGGAGAGGCGGGTGCGGCGGGGGTGGCTGGGGCGGCGGGAGTGGTGCTGTCTGACTTGGCGTCATGGGTGTCCTGGCCTTCGACACCCGCTGCCAAACACGCCTTGGCCCAAGGCAGCGCGGCCAAACGCTGCAACACCTCGTCGGGCGAGCCCCGGTGGTCAAAATCCACCAGCTCGCTGTTTTGGGCGTCAAAGACCATGAAGCGCGCCAGCGGCCTGGCCTGCACCGCTGCACTGACCGCCAAAGCCACCTCACGCAGGGGGCCCAAAATCAGGCAGCGACTGCCCTCAAAGGCAATGAACTGGGGCGGAGGAGGCTCTATGGCGGGGTTGTTCATGGGCTTATTTGTGGGCTTGTTCATGGGGGCTTTTCTAGAGCAGGGCAAATTATACCCGGGTAAATTAAATTAACCCGGGTAAAAAATAGCCTGAATTCAAAACAGCAGCCATCGACACGGCCCGACGGCCACGGCCCGCCCTCTAAAATCCCCCCATGACCTCTCCCACCGACAAAGACACCGCGGCTGAACACAAAGTCAGCAACTTCCTGCGCCAGATCATCGAAAACGACCTCGACAAAGGCACCTACGCCAGCCGCCGCTGGGCAGGCAGCCCCGGCGACGCCGCGCACCACGCGGCGGGCGAGAGTGACCCGGCCAAGATCCGCACCCGCTTTCCGCCCGAGCCCAACGGCTACCTGCATGTGGGTCACGCCAAAAGCATCTGCATCAACTTCGGGCTGGCCAAAGAATACGGCGGCGTGTGCCACCTGCGCTTTGACGACACCAACCCCGAAAAAGAAGACACCGAATACGTCAACTCCATCATCGACGCCGTCAAATGGCTGGGCTTTGACTGGGCACAGCTTGGCCAGGATGCTGGCAGCGCCGCGCCCTACCAAGCCAGCGACTACTTCGACTTCATGTACCGCGCCGCCGAGGCGCTGATCGAAGCCGGCCACGCCTACGTGGACGAACAAAGCGCCGAGGACATGCGCGCCAAACGGGGCGACTTTGGCAAGCCCGGCGTGGACAGCCCGTTTCGCAGCCGCACTGTTGAACAAAATCTGACACGCTTTCGCGAAATGCGTGACGGCCAACTGGCCGACGGCGCCGCCGTGCTGCGCGCCAAGATCGACATGGCTTCGCCCAACATCAACCTGCGCGACCCGGCCATCTACCGCATCCGCCGCGCCACGCACCACCACACGGGCGACACCTGGTGCATCTACCCGATGTACACCTTTGCCCACCCGATTGAAGACGCGCTGGAACAAATCACCCACAGCATCTGCACGCTGGAGTTTGAAGACCAGCGCCCGTTTTACGACTGGCTCATGGCTCGCCTGTGCGAATGCGGCTTGCTGGCCGCGCCCAGCCCCAAACAATACGAATTTGCCCGCCTGAACCTGACCTACGTCATCACCAGCAAACGCAAGCTGGCACAACTGGTGACCGAAGGCAAAGTGAGCGGCTGGGACGACCCGCGCATGCCAACCATCGTGGGCCTGCGCCGCCGGGGCTACACGCCTGAGAGCCTGCGCCTGTTTGCCGACCGCATTGGCGTGACCAAAAGCGACAGCTGGATCGACTACAGCACGCTCGAAGGCTGCCTGCGCGAAGACCTGGAAAACAAAGCCCACCGAGGCATGGCCGTGCTCGACCCCGTCAAGCTGGTGCTGAGCAACTGGGCCGAAGCTTTTGACAGCGACAGCTACACCGAAGCCTGCACCCAACCCGCCCTGCCCCACAGCGCCATCGCAGAGGGCCAAACGCCCCCTGCCGACCGCACATTCCAAATCGGCAAAGAAGTGTGGATCGAGCGCGAAGACTTTGAAGAAGTGCCACCCAAGGGCTACAAGCGCCTGTTCCCGGGCAGCGTTGTGCGCCTGAAAGGCGGCTACGTGATCGAATGCACCGGCTGCGCGCGCGACGCGGCAGGCAACGTCACAGAGGTGCACGCCAAAGTGATCCCCGGCACCAAGAGCGGCACGCCCGGCGCCGACAGCGTCAAAGCCAAAGCCGCCATCACCTGGGTGGCCGTGGCCGACGGCGTGCAAGCCGAAGTGCGCCTGTACGACCGCCTGTTTGCCGAAGCGCACCCTGACGCGGGCGGCAAAGACTTCTTGCAATCGCTCAACCCGGACAGCTTGAAGGTTGTCACCGCGTATGTGGAGCCGTCATTGGCTCAGGCGCAGCCAGACCAGAAGTTCCAGTTTGAGCGCTTTGGGTACTTTGTGGCGGACCGACTGGACCATGTGGCGGGTGCAAAGCCGGTGTTTAATCGGGTGACGGGGTTGAAGGACAGTTGGGGGAAGTGAATTGAGCTCACGCCCTCAAACCATTCAAATCTTTCTGCCATCCGGCGACCCACGCGGCATGCGCGTGGCCGAGATCACAACACGGATTGTTCGCGTGATTGAGGTGCCACGTAGCCAATTGACCGACTTCCTAAGAATGCCCGAGGCGCAACAAGTAGGCGTGTACTTTTTGATGGGCGAATTGTCTGAGGCGGGTTTACCGCGCTCCTACATCGGGCAGTCAGGCAACGTAGGCAAGCGGTTGGAGCAACACCACAAGAACAAAGATTTTTGGAACCGCGCTTTCGTGGTCATCTCGCTGACCAACAGCTTGACGCAAACGCATGCGTTGTTTTTGGAATGGCTGGCTATTGCAGAAGCCACCAAGGCGGGGCGTTATGGTCTGGAGAACGGCAATACGGGATCGCAGCCCTACACACCTGCACCACTGCAAGCCGATTGCCATGAGATTCACGAAACTGCAGCCACTTTGCTGGCCACGCTGGGCCAGCCCATTTTTGAACCCTTGACCAGTGCTCCATCCGCTAAAGGCATCGTCGAATTGTTCTATTGCAAAGGATCGGGGGCCGACGGAGTGGGCGAATACACCACCGAAGGTTTTGTGGTGCACAAAGGTTCGAAGGGGCGGGCAGAGATCGTTCCTTCAATTCAAGGAACTTCTCACGAGCGGATGCGAAGTCAGTTAATTACTGAGGGCGTTTTGACCGAAATCGCTGGCAGTTCTGGATCTCTGCTGGGTTTCACACGCAACCACCTGTTTTCAAGCCCCAGTACAGCCGCTATGGCGGTCATGGGCCGATCAGCCAATGGCTGGATCGAATGGAAAACAGCATCCGGCAAGACTTTAGACGAGGTCAAAAGACAGAGCGTCTTCAGCACAAATACTGGCTGACACCAAAGCGAGTTGATCTTTAACGTAGAAATTCGGTGGTTCGCTCGCGCGTAGTGAGCTTGTGCCTGCTCATGTCTTGCCCCCTGCTTTTTTAACGGGGTTCTGCGCCAACGCACGCAACTGCTTGGCGTTTTGCGGGCTGACCAGCTTTTTGCCCGTTTCAGCCTCCAACTTCAGCCGCGCCTGCCGGGCCACGCCGCCACCGCGCTTGGCCACGGATTCGTGCTCGTCCAGCGTTTGCGGCTGCACGGCTTCTGAAATTTCTTTGGTCGACAGCTCGGCCAGCATGCTCATGATCAACTCCTTGTTGGTCATGTTGTCGCGCAGATTTTCTTTTTTCAGGCCCTTGTGCTGCTTGTATTCCTTGGCGGTTTTGTCGGCCCAGGTTTTGTAGATCACGTCGGTCAAAAAGGTGAACTGTGGCCCCTCTTGCAAGCCGTGCTTTTTCCACTCGTCGGTCAGCTCTTTGCGAATCTCGATGCTCTAGAGCCGCTGGTTGATCCAGTTGTCTGTGTAGCCCAGGCGTTTGTAATCGCGCATGGCCTGCTCAATGCTCAGCTCCGGGTCTTGCAGCTGGTCAAGGCGCTGGCTACCCACTTCGGCCAGCCAGAGCTTGAAGGGTTCGGCCCGCTTGCTGGGAATAGACTGGATGAGCCGCAAAATTTGCTCGGTGTCGGCCACATCGGTCAGGTATTTTTTGCCGTCGGCGGCGGGCAATTTCAGTTGCCTACAGTTTGTAGCCAACTGACTGCCTTCGTTTTTCAGGCGAACTTTGAGCACGCTCCAGTACTTGCGCGCCCTCGTGTAGTCAGGCTGATCGGTCAGCACCGCCACAACGTCGACCACCGAAAACCACCATTTCTCAGCCTCGGCATCCCATTCGCTGCGAATCTGCTGCGACTCGAACAGCTTGATTTTGCTGTCCGCGTCG
>JAHECM010000146.1 GCA_024641725.1 Limnohabitans sp.
TGCGCGTCGGCACAGGGGATGTTGGATGCCGCGCCAAAACCCAGTGTTTGCCCGATGCGCGTCAATTCTGTGCGGGCCGCATTGAGCGATGCGCAGCCGAGCAGGTGGCGCAGCAGCACATGCACGGGCACGCCGGGGCGCAGGCCATCCTCCAGCGATCGCAGGATGTTCAGGCCCAGCGCAAAGCCCTGCGTGTTCATGCCGATCTTGGCCAGCATGCCGCCCTCGGTCAGGGTGGTGAAGCGCTGACCGGTTTCATTGCGGCTGTGCAGCAGCACCAAGGCTTCGCGTTGGCGTCCCAGCCAGTCCCAGTTTTGTGCCAGCCAGGTGTGGCCTTCGCGGCTGGCCGTGGGGGCCACCACCATGGCGGTGCACTCACCCTCTGTCGTTGCCGGGTCAATCGGTGACTCGCCCAGCCAGTCGGGCAAACCCGCCTCGCGGTTGGCTTGCAGTGCTGCATCCGCCTGGTGGTGGGCATCGCTCAAGAAGTTGGGCGGCAGGATCTCGGTGCGGCAGTTCAAGGCCATGATTTCACGCAAGTCCAAACCGCAGCCTTGGGCGATGCCGGCCATTTCTTGAAGCAAAGCCGGGTCCAGGCGTTCGATCACCTCGCGGTAGGCCATGGCTTTGTCGCAGGCGCTGGCCCAGGAGATGCCGCAGCTGGCGAACAGGCGCGCGTAGGTGTTGCGGCTGTGCAGGGCCTGCCCTTGGGCGCTGTGACCGTAAAACCGCCCTCTGTCAAAGGCGCAGAGATTTTCAGGGACCAGAACAAATGGGATCATGGATTTCATTATGATCCGGGCATGAATGTCCTGGCCATTGATGTCGGCAACACCCGTTTGAAATGGGCGCTGTACGACCGCGCGCACCCCGATGCGGCCTTGTTGGCCCAAGGTGCAGAGTTTTTAGAAAACATCGAAACCCTGTCCGATGGTCCCTGGGCGGGCTTGCCCCTGCCAGAGCGCATGATCGGCTGCATCGTGGCGGGGGACGCGGTCAAGCGGCGCGTTCATGAGCAAATGGAGTTGTGGGACTTCACCCCTCAATGGGTGGTGGCCAGTGCCGCAGAAGCCGGACTCACCAACGGTTACGACCACCCCGCGCGTTTGGGCTCTGACCGTTGGGTGGCCATGATCGGGGCACGCCAACGCATGTTGGCGCAAGGCCAAAAACGGCCCTTGGTGGTGGTCATGGTCGGCACCGCCGTGACGGTCGAGGCGATCGACGAGCAGGGGCGGTTTTTGGGCGGTTTGATCTTGCCCGGACACGGCATCATGCTGCGGGCACTCGAATCGGGCACGGCCGGGCTGCATGTGCCCACGGGCGAGGTCACGCCGTTCCCGACCAACACCAGCGATGCCCTGACCAGCGGCGGCACCTATGCCATCGCCGGGGCATGCGAGCGCATGGTGCAGCACCTGCGCGACCGCACCGGTCAAGAGCCCATGTGCGTCATGACCGGCGGCGCGGGCTGGAAGATGGCCCCCAGCATGTCGGTGCAATTCGAACTGGTGGACAACCTGATTTTTGACGGCTTGCTCAGCCTGTCTCAAGTGCGCTTTGTCTAAAGCGCCATCGCTGCGCCCACGCCCTCAGGCTTGCGCAGTCGCTGGGTCGCTGTATGCGGCAGTGAGCGCGCTCAGGTGGGTGCGCAAGTCGGCGCTGCTCAGATAGGGCGACAGCAAGGCCAGCACATGGCGCGCGCCTCGGCTCAAGGCCACACCCGCGCTTTCGGGCTCCAGCGCTCGGCGCGGATCGCGCACATATTCGTAACTCAGCCAATACGTCACCATCACCGCCATGCTGGCCGAAAGGGTCTCGACGCTGTCGGCGTCGATGGTCATCAGTTTGGCCGCGGCCAGCGACTCCAGCATCATGCGCAGCGCATGTGTTTTGCGCTCCAGCACGTCACGGAAATGCGTTTCCAGGTGCCGGTTGCCCGACAAGAGGTTGTTCAGGTCGCGGTACAAAAAGCGGTGGTTCCACACCTGCTCGAACAGCGAGTGCAGAAAGAACCACGCGTCTTCAATGTCTTGCACATCGCCCGCCGCGTCCAGCAAGGACAGCATGGCCCCTTCGTACTGGTCAAACAAGTGGTTGACCAAGGCGTCTTTGGACGGGAAGTGGTAGTACAGGTTGCCGGGGCTGATGCCCAGCTCCGAAGAAATCATGGTCGTCGAGACATTCGGCTCGCCGAAGCGGTTGAACAGCGCCAGCGTGACGGTGGCAATCCGTTCGGCGGTGCGGCGGGGCGCTTTTTTGGCCATGGTCGGCTTCAGTGCATTGCGGTGGGGGTGTTCAAGACCGGGCTATTTTCTTCAGTGGGCTTTTGTCTTGGCCGGGCTGGCGCTGGGTTTGGCCCGCTTGGGCGTTGCGGCCTTGGCGGCGGTTTTGGCAGGCGCTTTGGATGAGGTTTTTGGGGCGGCTGGCTGGCTTTGAGCCAGTTGCGCTTCCAAGGCGTGGATGCGGGCTTGCAGCACTTGCATATCTTGCAAGGTGGGTATGCCCAGGCGGTGCAGGGCTTTGGCGACGCGATCTTCAAACAAGTGCTCCAGCTTGTCCACACGCCCGGAGGCTTGCTGCCCGAAGTCTTGCGCCAAGTGGGTCAAATGGGCGGTGGCTTCGTGCAAGCGGGCTTGCGCTTGCGCTTGGCTTTTGCGCTGAAAAGCCAGTCCGTCGCTCACCAAGGACTCAAAGGCTTGGGTGCCCCGGGCCTGCGCTTGCGCCAGTGCGCCCAGGCCCGCAAGCCAAACTTCTTGCGATGGCGCTTTGGGGGCGTCAGTGGCTTGGGTGGCTTCAGACGAGGGGGTGGACGATTTGGCCATGGTGACTGCTCCTGTGCGAAGCCTTCACTTTAACCTGCGAGGCGGGGCTTTGCTTCTAAAATCAACACACGGATGCCTTGATCCGCTTTTATTGATACCTATCCATGACCCTTCTTGTCACAGGCGGCGCTGGCTTCATCGGCGCTAATTTCGTCCTCGACTGGCTCGCCGCCAGCCACGAGACCGTTGTCAACCTCGACAAACTCACCTATGCCGGCAACCGCGAAACGTTGGCCAGCTTGCAGGGCAATCCCCATCATGTCTTTGTGCAAGGGGACATTGGCGACGCCGACCTGGTCAGCCGCCTGCTGGCCGAACACCGGCCCCGCGCCGTGGTCAACTTTGCCGCCGAAAGCCATGTGGACCGCTCCATCCACGGGCCGGGTGACTTCATTGAGACGAACATCGTGGGGACCTTCCGCTTGCTGGAGGCTGTGCGGGGGTATTGGGCCAGTCTTTCGGACCTTTCGGAACTTTCGGAATTATCGGAACTCTCGGGCACCGATCGCGCACAGGGTGCGGCTCCTACACGGCAAGCATTTCGGTTTTTGCATGTCTCCACCGACGAGGTGTACGGCTCGCTGGCCAAGGGTGAGCCGGCCTTTGCCGAAACCCACCGCTACGAGCCCAACAGCCCCTACAGCGCCAGCAAAGCCGCCAGCGACCACTTGGTGCGCGCCTGGCACCACACCTATGGCCTGCCAGTGCTGACCACCAACTGCAGCAACAACTACGGGCCTTACCACTTTCCCGAAAAACTGATCCCGCTGATGATCGTCAACGCGCTGGCGGGCAAGCCCTTGCCGGTGTACGGCGACGGCATGCAGATCCGCGACTGGCTCTACGTCAAAGACCACTGCAGCGCGATCCGCCGCGTGCTCGAAGCCGGGCGCTTGGGCGAGACCTACAACGTGGGCGGCTGGAACGAAAAGCCCAACATCGAGATCGTGAACACCGTGTGTGCGCTGCTTGACGAGCTGCGCCCCCGGGCCGACGGTGCGCGCTACGCCAGCCAAATCAGCTATGTGACCGATCGCCCCGGCCACGACCGCCGCTACGCCATCGATGCCCGCAAGCTCGAAGCCGAACTCGGCTGGAAGCCCGCCGAAACTTTCGAGACGGGCATCCGCAAAACGGTCGAATGGTATTTGGCCAACCCGGAATGGGTGGCCAATGTGCAAAGTGGGGCTTACCGCGATTGGGTGGACCAAAATTACGCGGGCCGCCAAGCATGAAGATCTTGTTGCTGGGCAAGAACGGCCAAGTAGGCTGGGAGTTGCAGCGCAGCTTGGCCCCCTTGGGCGAGTTGCTGGCGCTGGACCGCCACAGCGCACCGCACTGTGGTGATCTGTCGCAGCCCGAGCGCTTGGCCGATACCGTTCGCGCGCTGCGCCCGGACGTGATCGTCAACGCCGCCGCCCACACCGCTGTGGACAAAGCCGAAAGTGAGCCCGAGTTGGCGCGCACGCTCAACGCGACCGCTCCTGCTGCTTTGGCCCAGGCCGCAGCGCAAGTGGGGGCTTGGTTGGTGCATTACTCGACCGATTACGTTTTCAATGGCGAGGGCGAGCAGCCCTGGCTGGAAGACGATGCCACTGGCGCGCTGGGTGTGTATGGCCAAACCAAGCGCGAGGGCGAGCTGGCGATTGCCGCCAGCGGCTGCAAGCACCTGATTTTTCGCACCAGCTGGGTCTATGCGGCGCGCGGCGGCAACTTTGCCAAAACCATGCTGCGCTTGGCGCAAGAGCGCGAGCGCCTCACGGTGATTGACGACCAACACGGCGCGCCCACCGGGGCCGATTTGATTGCCGATGTGACCGCGCACGCCATCCGCAGTGCTTTGCAGCGCCCCGACTTGTCGGGCCTGTACCACTTGGTGGCGGGGGGCGAGACCACCTGGCACGGCTACGCCAGCCATGTGATTGAGCGGGCCCGTGCGCTGCGCCCCGAGCTGGCTTGGGCCGTCAACGAGGTCGCGCCGGTGCCCACGTCGGCCTTTGCAACGCCGGCGCGCAGGCCGCTCAACTCGCGGCTCAACACGGTGCTGCTGCAGTC
>JAHECM010000147.1 GCA_024641725.1 Limnohabitans sp.
TGGACTACCTCAAGTCCCGTGATGCTGACCGTTACGTTGCGCTGATCGCCAAGCTTGGCCTGCGTAAGTAATCGTCTCTCCAGATGAAAAGCGCCTGAGTTAGTTCACTAGCTCAGGCGCTTTATTCGTTTTTCAGTCGAAATTTGTCAGGACGAACCCGCGCTGTGTCATTCCACAAGGCTTTTGCCTCAAGGTTTTGTGGAATGGCATCGAGTTCAGAAAGTCAGGTTTCGGGCCTTGTGTGCAGCCTCATGCACTTTTGTTTTCAGGAGTTCTGAACATGTCTATTTTCAACAAAGTCACCAAAACCTTCCAGTGGGGCCAGCACACGGTCAAGATGGAAACCGGCGAAGTCGCGCGTCAAGCCGGCGGCGCTGTGCTGCTCGACATGGAGGGCACTGTGGTGCTCGCCACCGTGGTGGGCTCCAAGATCGCCAAAGCCGGTCAAGACTTCTTCCCACTCACCGTGGATTACATCGAGAAAACCTACGCTGCAGGCAAGATCCCCGGCAGCTTTTTCAAGCGTGAAGCCAAGCCCAGCGAGCACGAAACGCTGACGAGCCGTCTGATCGACCGCCCGATCCGCCCCCTGTTCCCTGAAGGTTTTTACAACGACGTACATGTGGTCATCCACACCGTGTCTTTGAACCCTGAAGTTGACGCCGACATCGCCGCGATGATCGCCGTGTCTGCCGCCTTGTCGATCTCGGGCATCCCGTTCAACGGCCCCATTGGTGCCGCACGCGTGGGCTACATCAACGGCGAATACGTGCTCAACCCCGGCCAGACCCAGCGCAAAGACAGCGTGATGGATTTGGTGGTGGCCGGTACCGAAGCCGCTGTGCTGATGGTCGAGTCCGAAGCCCAGCAACTGTCCGAAGAAATCATGCTGGGCGGTGTGGTGTTCGGTCACGCCCAATCGGCGATTGCGATCAACGCCATCCACGAACTCGTGCGTGAAGCCGGTAAGCCCGTCTGGGACTGGCAAGCGCCTGCCCGCGACACCGCTTTCGAAGCCAAGCTGGCTTCCTTGGCCGAAGACAAACTGCGCGCCGCCTACCAAATCCGCAACAAGCAAGCCCGCACGCACGCTTGCCGCGAAGCCTACGCTTCGGTCAAAGTTGCTTTGGCCGAAGAGGGTGTGGCCTTTGACAGCGTCAAGCTCGACGGCTTGATGTTTGAAATCGAAGCGCGCATCGTGCGCAGCCAGATTTTGGCCGGTGAGCCCCGCATCGACGGTCGCGACACACGCACTGTGCGCCCCATCGAAATCCGCAACAGCTTGTTGCCCCGCACCCACGGCTCGGCCCTGTTCACGCGTGGTGAGACCCAAGCTTTGGTGGTGACCACATTGGGCACCGAGCGCGATGCCCAGCGCATCGACGCTTTGGCTGGCGAGTTCGAAGACCGCTTCATGTTCCACTACAACATGCCTCCCTTTGCCACCGGTGAAGTGGGCCGCATGGGCTCGACCAAGCGCCGCGAAATCGGCCACGGCCGTTTGGCCAAACGTGCTTTGGCCGCTGTGTTGCCGAGCAAAGAAGAATTCCCCTATACCCTGCGTGTGGTGTCCGAAATCACCGAATCAAACGGTTCTTCGTCCATGGCTTCGGTCTGCGGCGGTTGCTTGTCGATGATGGACGCCGGTGTGCCGATGAAAGCCCACGTGGCCGGTATCGCCATGGGCCTGATCAAGGAAGACAGCCGCTTTGCGGTGTTGACCGACATCTTGGGTGACGAAGACCACCTGGGCGACATGGACTTCAAGGTGGCTGGCACGACCAACGGCATCACCGCCTTGCAAATGGACATCAAAATCCAAGGCATCACCAAAGAAATCATGCAAGTTGCGTTGGCCCAGGCCAAAGAAGCCCGCATGCACATTTTGGGCAAGATGCAAGAAGCGATGAGCAGCGCCAACACCGAGGTGTCTGACTTCGCGCCCAAGCTCTTCACCATGAAGATCAACCCCGAAAAAATCCGCGACGTGATCGGCAAAGGTGGCTCCACCATCCGCGCCCTGACCGAAGAAACCGGTTGCCAAATCAACATCGCTGAAGACGGCACCATCACCATTGCCGCCACCGATGGCGACAAGGCCAACATCGCCAAGCAGCGCATCGAACAGATCACCGCCGAAGTCGAAATCGGCAAAGTCTACGAAGGCCCTGTGACCAAGATTTTGGACTTCGGTGCATTGATCAATTTGTTGCCTGGCAAAGACGGTTTGTTGCACATCAGCCAGATCGCTCACGAGCGCGTCGAAAAAGTGACCGACTACCTGAGCGAAGGCCAGATCGTCAAAGTCAAAGTCATGGAGACCGACGAAAAAGGCCGCATCAAGCTGTCGATGAAGGCATTGCTGGACCGTCCTGCGCAGCAATAAGCGCTTGATCTGCAGGGGCATGTCCGTTCACGGCCATGCCCCTCATTCGTTGGTGTGAGCATTCAACTCTTGGGAGTCGCCATGAAAGTCGTTGAAATCCAAAGCTACGGCGCACCTGAGGTGCTGGTGGCCGGCACACGTCCAGACCCCGTGGCTGGGGCAGGGGAGTTGTTGATCCGCGTGAGCGCCAGTGGCATCAACCGCCCTGATGTCTTGCAGCGCACGGGCAACTACCCCGTGCCTGCGGGTGCCTCCGATATTCCTGGGCTTGAAGTGGCCGGTGTCATCGTCTCTGGCGATGCGCAGGCCATGGCGCAAGCGGGTTTGTCCGTGGGTGACCGTGTGTGTGCCTTGGTGGCCGGTGGAGGCTATGCCCAGTTGTGTGTGGCCCCGGTGGTGCAGTGCTTGCCTGTGCCTGCAGGGTTCAGCGACATCGAAGCGGCATCGTTGCCCGAGACTTTTTTCACCGTTTGGAGCAATGTGTTCGACCGTGGCCGCTTGGTGGCCGGTGAAACGCTGTTGATTCAAGGCGGCACCAGTGGCATCGGTGTGACGGCCATCCAAATGGCCAAGGCGGCGGGGGCCACAGTGATTGCCACGGCGGGCTCTGACGACAAATGCCAAGCTTGCTTGGCATGGGGTGCAGACCACGCCATCAACTACAAAACACAAGATTTTGTCGAAGAAACCAAGCGCATGACAGGCGGCGTGGGTGCCAATGTCATTTTGGACATGGTGGCGGGCAGCTATGTGGCCCGAGAAGTCGAGGCCTTGGCCGAAGACGGTCGCCTGGTCATCATTGCTGTGCAAGGCGGTCTCAAGGCCGAACTCAATGCGGGGCTGGTGCTGCGCCGTCGCTTGACCGTGACGGGCTCGACCTTGCGTCCACGCCCTGTGGCCTTCAAGGCGGACATTGCGCAATCCCTCAAGACCCGCGTCTGGCCTTGGTTGGCATCGGGTGCCATCAAACCGGTGATCCACAGTGTGTTCGCGGCCGATGTGCCTGCAGCCGGCTTCCCCACGGGGGCCGCCGCGGCGCATGCGCTGATGGAAAGCAACCAACATGTGGGCAAAATCGTGTTGAACTGGGCCTCGGCATGAGCCAGCCATTGATTGTCGGCAACTGGAAGATGAACGGCAGCTTGGCGGCCAACGTCGAGCTGGTGCAGGCCGTTGTGGCGGGCCTGCCTCGTGTGACGGCGCGTGCTGCGGTGTGCGTGCCGACCCCCTATTTGGCCCAAGTTCAGGCGCTCGTGGCGGGTTCAGCTTTGTGTTTGGGCGCGCAAGACGTGTCCGTTCAACAGTCTGGCGCCTACACCGGTGAAGTGTCAGCGGACATGTTGCGCGAATTCGGTGTGCGTTACTGCATCGTTGGTCATTCTGAGCGACGCCAGTACCACCGCGAAAGCGAAGTCGAGGTGGCGCTGAAAGCCAAGCGGGCTTTGTCTGCGGGCATCACGCCCATCGTGTGTGTGGGTGAGAGCCTGGCACAGCGGCAAGCGGGTGAGACCGAGGCGGTGGTGAAGCGCCAATTGGCGGCAGTGATCCATGAAAATGGCCATTGCATCAGCGAAATCGTGGTGGCGTATGAGCCTGTTTGGGCCATTGGCACCGGGCAAACCGCCACGCCCGATCAGGCCCAACAGGTGCATGCTGTGCTGCGGTCTCAAATTCGTGCCGCCACGGCGCATCCCGAGCGGGTGGCTTTGTTGTACGGTGGCAGCATGAATGCGGCCAATGCCGATGAGCTTTTGGCCCAGCCCGACGTGGATGGCGGCCTGATTGGCGGCGCAGCCCTGAAGGCGGCAGATTTTTTAACCATTTTGCGGGCAGCGTCACGCTGACCCCTTTTTCTTGATTTTTTGGAGAGCGTGATGAGCGTTGCATTGACTTTGATTTTGGTGGTTCAGATGTTGTCGGCCTTGGCCATGATCGGTTTGATCTTGGTCCAGCACGGCAAGGGTGCTGACATGGGTGCAGCCTTTGGCAGCGGCACGTCGGGCAGCCTGTTTGGGGCCACCGGTGGTGCCAACTTTTTGTCGCGCACAACGGCCGTGTTGGCCGGTGTGTTCTTTGTGTGCACCCTGATGCTGGCGTACCTGGGCAACAACCGCCCACAAGCCTCTGGCAGTGTGCTTGAAGGCACTGCGGTCACAGCCCCTGCACCGGTGGTGGACAACAGCACGGCGGCGCAGATTCCGGGCAATGCTGCCCCTGCCAGTGCCCCTGCCAAGTAAGCTGGCTATCAGCTTTGTTGTCCTGCTCAAATTTCCGGGTTTTCGCAAGGAATTTGTGACGTTTTCAGAGTAGAATTCGGGATTGTCCGGATAGCAATAACACCTGTGAACGGTGTGCCTCACGCAATCTGCGATAAAACAAACCGCCGTCGTGGTGAAATTGGTAGACACGCTATCTTGAGGGGGTAGTGGCGAAAGCTGTGCGAGTTCGAGTCTCGCCGACGGCACCAGACAAACAGATGGGTTCTGACTCGCG
>JAHECM010000151.1 GCA_024641725.1 Limnohabitans sp.
CTTGGTGCTGCAAATCTTCTACGCGTTTGACCACATCGGCCAAGCGGGTTTTGAGGCCCGCCAGCGGCTCGCGTGACAGGGGGGCCCCCGCCTTGGCGGCATCGCGCTGCCAAGCCAGGGCGTCGGCGATGTTCAGCCGAGGCGCTTGCAGCAGTTGTTCAGCACGCTCAGCCCAGTCCGTCGCCAGGGCATCTTGACCACGGGCGCGTTTGACCTCGTCGAGTTTTTCGCGCAGGACTTTGGCCACACCTTTGTCGCGGCCAGACAGCTCGTGCAAGACCTCGTTCATCTGTTCGACCGAGGGCTCGGTGAGCAACCAGTCGCGCAGGCGGGCACTGCGGTCACCCGAAGTGGCTGCGGTAAAAACACCACCCGTCCATTGGTCAAGGGTTGGGAGGTCAGCAGGTTTGGAAGAAGAGGTCACGGTCAAACGCCAGAAAGAAAAGAAGCCCAGGGGGCTGGGTGGTTGGCACAAAAGCGCCAAAGTAAAGCGGGTATTTTCGCCGGGATTTGGCCCTTTTCCCACGCCCGCCTTGCCAACGGTGGGGATTGGGCCTGGCTGCGCTCAAGAAACAATTAATTGATATATAAAAACAGTTTTATATGGTTGACAGGTTATTAAGTACGTTTTTAGAATCCGCGCCTTATGAATTTCTCATCAGGGACAACCCTGAGCCGTCGCCCCCTGCGACAGATTGCCCAGAGTATCGCCTCCGATGTGCGGGCAGGTTTTGTCGAGATCACCCGGCACAGCATGGCTGCGCTGGGCCTGACCGTGGTCGCCGTGGTTTTGGCTTTCATGGCCCGTCCCGAGCTGCAAACGGCGGCCAGCGAGTACCTGCTGGGGTGGTTGTCCTCACAACAGAGCAGCGGTCAAAGTGGCCAAAACAGCGCCAGCTCGCCCGGCGCAAGCCGCTCCACCGCCGTGGCCACCCGTGAACTGACGGCCGAACAACTCAGCGTGACGCAATGGCTCAGCCGCAAATACAAGGTGTCGCCCGAGCCCATGGGGGCCTTGGTGACTGAAGCCTGGGCCGTGGGAGAGCTCAGCCAAGTGCCGCCCACACTGATCTTGGCCGTCATGGCCGTGGAATCGAACTTCAACCCTTTTGCCCAGCGCAGTGAGCGCCATCGCGGGCTGATGCAAATCGACAGCACCGCCCAGCAAAGCGCCCTGACCGGGTTTGGCGGTCCCTTGTCGGTGTTTGATCCTTTGACCAACCTGCGCCTGGGCTCACGGGTGCTGCAGTCTTTCATCCTAGAGGCCGGCTCGCTGGAAGACGGCGTCAAGGCCTTTGCCCAAACATCGCCCCAAGGCGCAGATGGCACCTACACGGAACGCGTCTTGGCCGAATACCAACTGCTAGAGCAGCTGGTTCAGACACGGGCCACGGCAGCCAGCCACACCGTCCAAACTGGCCCCAAACGGTTCTGATTCGGGACGAGTCGGCTACACTAAAGGGGCTGCGCAACTGGCGATAGGAGTCTTGTTCGAACCCTGAACAACGGCTTTGACGTGGAGCCCGGCGGCCCAGCCGCCAACAACCACTGGGGAGCGCACAGCCTGAGGCAAGTCTTTGATTCGCATGGGTTTTCAGCCGTTCGCCTGGGCAGCCCTTGTCATGATCCAAGCCGATTTTTTGCCAAGGTCCCATCTTTTGAAGGACTGCCGACCATGTACGACCGCAACATTCTGATTGAACAAGCCGACCCCGAAATTTTTGCCGCCATCCAGGCCGAAAACGCGCGTCAAGAGCACCACATTGAGCTGATCGCCAGCGAAAACTACGCCTCGCCCGCCGTCATGGCCGCGCAAGGCAGCCAACTCACCAACAAATACGC
This sequence comes from Limnohabitans sp., assembly GCA_024641725.1. Classification (GTDB taxonomy): domain Bacteria; phylum Pseudomonadota; class Gammaproteobacteria; order Burkholderiales; family Burkholderiaceae_C; genus Limnohabitans_A. The sequence goes on from JAHECM010000151.1 coordinate 1,843, forward strand.
TGAAGGCTATCCGGGCAAGCGCTATTACGGCGGTTGCGAGTTCGTTGACGTGGCCGAGCAACTGGCCATTGACCGCATCAAACAAATCTTTGGCGCAGACTGCGCCAACGTGCAGCCGCACTGCGGCGCGTCCGCCAACGAGGCCGTGTTCCTGGCTTTCTTGAAGCCTGGCGACACCATCATGGGCATGAGCCTGGCCGAAGGCGGTCACCTGACACACGGTATGCCCCTGAACATGTCTGGCAAATGGTTCAACGTCGTGAGTTACGGCCTGGACAAGAACGAAGCCATCGACTACGACGCGATGGAAGCCAAAGCCCGCGAACACAAGCCCAAACTCATCGTGGCGGGTGCTTCGGCCTACAGCTTGCACATCGACTGGGCACGCTTTGCCAAAGTGGCCAAAGAAGTGGGCGCGATCTTCATGGTCGACATGGCCCACTACGCCGGCTTGATCGCTGCGGGCCAGTACCCCAACCCCGTGCCCCACGCCGATGTGGTGACCTCGACCACCCACAAGAGCTTGCGCGGCCCACGCGGGGGCATCATCTTGATGAAGGCCGAACACGAAAAAGCCATCAACAGCGCCATCTTCCCCGGCCTGCAAGGCGGCCCACTCATGCACGTCATCGCCGCCAAGGCGGTGGCCTTCAAAGAAGCGCTGCAGCCTGAGTTCAAGACTTACCAGGCCCAAGTGATCAAGAACGCCCAAATCGTGGCCGAGACGCTGACCGCTCGTGGCCTGCGCATTGTGAGCGGCGGCACCCAAAGCCACGTCATGCTGGTGGACCTCAGGGCCAAAGGCATCACCGGCAAGGAAGCCGAAGCCGCTTTGGGCGCGGCCCACATGACGATCAACAAAAACGCGATCCCGAACGACCCTGAAAAGCCGTTCGTGACCAGCGGTGTGCGCATCGGCACCCCCGCCATGACCACCCGTGGTTTCAAGGACGAGGAAGCCCGCATCACCGCCAACTTGATCGCCGACGTGTTGGACAACCCCAAGGACGAAGCCAACATCGCCGCCGTGCGCGCCAAAGTCAACGCCTTGACCGCCCGCTTTCCGGTCTACCAATAAGGCCTGCGCCATGAAATGCCCCTTCTGCGGTCACCTCGACACCCAAGTGGTGGAGACCCGGCTGGCCGAAGACGGGGGCTTCATCCGGCGTCGCCGCCAGTGCGGCGCCTGTGAAAAACGCTTCACCACCTACGAAAAGCCCGAAGTGAGCTTTCCGGCCATCGTCAAAAAGGACGGTCGGCGCATCGAATACCAACGCGACAAACTGCGCGCCAGCCTCAACCTGGCGCTGCGCAAACGCCCCGTGAGCACCGAGCAGGTGGACGGCGCGATCGAGCGCATCGAAGAAAAACTGCTGGCCCTGCCCAGCCGCGAAGTCGCCTCCAATCGCATTGGCGAGCTGGTCATGCGCGAGCTCAAAAAGCTCGACAAAGTGGCCTACGTGCGCTTTGCCAGCGTGTACCGCAGCTTCGAAGACATCGACGACTTCAAGACCTTGGTGGACGAAGTCCGCTGAACGCTCAGCGGCAGCTTGATGCGCTGGTTTTTTGCACGCGCGGCTTGCCCAAGGCGTTGCTCACCACCTCCCACCCCGCATCCGTCAGCGGCTGACAAAAACGCCAAGTGCCCGCCATGAATGCCCCGTTGGCCGCCATGCTGCGCCCCTCTGCGCTGTACGAAAAATACGCGGCCAAGGTGCTGCTGACCGACAGCCGCATGGCCTGCGGCACCGCGGCGTGCACCTCCAGCAAGGCCTCGTCCGGGTCGCGGCGACCGTTGTCATTGCCATCCACAAACACCAGCCAGCCTTGCTGCCACTGGCCCAGCGCATCGCAATCAGCGGCGGTGGCGCGCGCGCACACCGTCACGCGCTGCTGACGCCGCAAAGCTTCGCTGCGCGCCAGCACCAGGCTGTCAAAAAAACCTTCGGCCTGAGCCTGCAGTTGGTGCCGCTGGCGCAAGCCCGAGATGGCGGGAGCCGCCAACGCCAGCAGCACCCCCACCAAGGCCATGACCACCAGCGCTTCCAGCAAGGTGAAGCCCGCAGCCCTGCGCCGCTGTTCGAGCGGTTTGTCCATTTTTGATCTCCCGCATTAATCACCCGCAATGTTCTCCCGCCAAGCTGCAGCCTAATTCAGATGCCTGGCGCTGCCAAGACTTTTGACCCCGGGCTGTACAAGCCCCCAACAGGTCGCCACAATGGCCCCAAAGCAACAGGGAGGAGGCAGGCATGCAACAGCCTGAACAACACGGGCCGAAGGTGTGGCCCCAGCGCGAGCGGGGCTGGACGCTCACCGAGCTGCTCATCAGCCTGGCCCTGATGGGCACCTTGGCCGCGCTGGCCCTGCCCGCCTACTTGCAGCAGCAACGCCAGGTTCGACGCAGCGACGCCCAAGTGGCCCTGCAACAATTGCAAATGGACCAGGCCCGATGGCGCAGCCAACACGAAGGCTATGCCGATGCGCTGAGCGCTTTGGGCTGGCCCAGCGACCTGTCCCCGCGTGGGCATTACCGCGTCAGCGTGACCCAAGCCAGCGCCGAGGGCTACACGCTGGAGGCCTTGCCCCAAGGCACGCAGGCGGGCGACCGCGAATGCAGCCCGATGCGCCTGACGTGGCGCGACAGCGCTACCGTCACGTTCAGTGCAGGCGCAGCCGGCGACAGCGATCCCCAACGCTGCTGGCGGCAGTAGCGGCCCACCGCCCACCACGCCACAGTGCCCCATGCCCCGTCCCTCCCAAAACGGTGAAACCCTGATCGGCCTGCTGGTGGGCCTGTCGGTGGGCTTGTTGGTGCTGGCTGCAGGCTCACACATGCTGGCCCAGCACCTGCGCGCACACCGGCTGAATCTGCAAAGCAGCCACCAACAACACGAACTGCGTGCCGCCATGGACTGGATGAGCCGCGAGCTCAGGCAGGCCCAATACTCGGCCGGGGCCTGGCAAACCCGTTCCCCCACCACCTGTGACGATGCGTTCTGCGATGGCTTCGAGGACTTCAGCA
>JAHECM010000156.1 GCA_024641725.1 Limnohabitans sp.
GCGTCTTGCACCCAGTCGCACAAGATGCTGCGGGTCTCACGCGGGTCGATGATGTCAAGGATGCCGAACTTCTCTGCCGTGCGAAAAGGCGAGGTCATGCTCAGGTAGAACGCCTCTAACTCAGCGCGCTTGGCCGCCGGGTCGGGGGCTGCTTCAATTTCCGCCTTGTGCGCCGCCATGACGCCGCCTTCGATGGGAATAGACCCCCAGCGGGCCGATGGCCAGGCGTAACGCAGGTTCAGTGATTCCCCGTACTTGGGCGCGTGCAGCGCACCCGCCATGCCAAAGCAGCGCCGAATCAAGATGCTCACCCACGGCGACTTGCACTCGTGCAGGGCCTCGCCCACACGGGTCGCCCCCAGCAAGGTCCCGCCCAACTCAGCCTCCAGTCCGGTCTGGTTGCCCGGCTGGTCCACAAAGTTGACCACCGGCAGCCCAAACAGGCTGCACAGCTTGACGTGGCGTTCCATTTTGTACGCCGCTTGAACGGTCATGGCTCCGCCCTGCACCTTCGGATCGTTGGCAATCAGACCCACCGGCACGCCGTTCAGGCGGGCCAGCGCAGTCAAGACCGATCCCCCTTGGAAGCGTCCGATTTCAAAAACCGACCCAGCGTCCATCACAGTGGCCAAAATCTTGCGAGGATCGTAGATTTTTCGCCGATCTCGCGGAATGGCGTTTTTCAACCAGTCGTCAACGCGGTTGGGGTCGTCACTGGGGGGCAACACCGGTGCAGTGTGGTGAACGCTGCGCGGCAGGTAGCTCAAAAACCGCTGAACTTGCTCCAAAGCATCGGCCTCATCGGCCGCTTCGTTGTGCACCAAGGCACTTTTTCGGTGAACCCAATGTCCGCCCAAATCGTTCTTGTCGATGTCCTGTGCATAGGCCTGCTTGACCACATGCGGCCCTGCCGCCATCACCTGCGCCTGATCCCGCAACATCACCGAAAAATGCGACGACAGCACCTTGATGGCCCCTTGCCCAGCACAGGCCCCCAGGGCCACGCCCACCACAGGCACAGTTTTGAGCAACTCATTGGCCGGCCAACTGGGGTACTCCGGGATTTTTGTGCCGCCAATTTGCATCAGCAGCTTGACACTGCCCCCTGCGGAATCGACCAGCCTGACCAGCGGAAAGCGCAGCTGGTGCGCCATGCGCTCAATGTAGATCCACTTGTCAGCAATGGTGGCTTCGGACGACCCCGCGCGGATGGTGAAGTCGTCAGCGTGGATGGCCACCTTGCGGCCATCAATTCGGGCTGTGCCCACAATGGCGTTGGTCGGCTCGATGCGCTCGAACTGCCCCTCTCGCGTGTAGTGCGCTTTGCCCGCCAGTGAACCCAGCTCGCGAAAGCTGTCCGAGTCGCACAGGTGTGCAATGCGTTCGCGAGCGTTCATGCGGCCAGTGGCCTTGAATTTCGCCAAGGCTTCAGGGCCGCCCATGGCTTGGGCTTGTTGGCGCCGCAGTTGAAGCTCGGTCAGCTCAGCGGCCCATTCGCCAGTGGTGTCGAGGGCTTGGTCAAGTCCATGGTGGGTGTTCACAGGCCAGCTCCCAGACCCAGCGCCGCAAACAGCGCCTGTGTTTCTTTCAGCTCTGCTTGAAGGTAACGGTGCGAGTCCACATAGCCTTTGAACATGGGTTTGTTACCCGACTTCTCGACCAAGGCACGCCACTCAGCGGATTCGGCGACTTTTTTAAGCGCTGTTTCCCAAAAATATATCTGTTCAGCATCGACCCCAGGCGGGAGCAACACCCCGTTGTAGCTGACGTAATCGGCCGCAACCCCCTGCTCTCGCCAGGTGGGCACGTTGGCCAGCGGACCGGAGCCGCGCACGGGGGCCGCGCTGACCAACATGCGCACCTTGCCGTTTTGCACCTGCGGCACCACAGAGGGGCCGGTGGCAGACACCACGTCAACGTGCCCCCCCAAAAGCGCCACCATGGAGTCCCCTGATGATCGAAACGGCACCACGGTGAGTTGGCTCACGTCCACCCCAGCGGCTTTCAGGGGCTTGGCGATCGCCAGGTGGGTGTTCAGGCCTTTGATCGGCGCGACGGCTATTGTCAGGCTGGTCGGGTCTTTGCGCAGTCGCTCAATCAGGTCAGCCGAGGCCTTCAAAGGGCTGTCTGCTGCCACCGCGACCAGGGAGGTTTCCTCCACCATCATGGCCACCGGCACATAGTCGCGCATGTCGGCCTTCAAAACCCCCGCCACCTGACCGGCAATGCTGCCCGTGTGGAAGGTGCCCAGGTGGTGAGCGTTGCCCCGATTGCGCTGCAATTGCTGCAAAGACAGCAGGCCGCCAGCACCGGGCTTGTTGTCGGGCAGCACCGTATGGTTGTTGATCAGGTTGAGGTTTTCCAGCGCAGACTTGATGCCGCGCGCATACAGGTCGATCGAGCCGCCCGCCGCGACACCGATCACGTAAGTCAGGTTCTGCGTGGGCAACCAGCCACCGCGATCTTTGGTCTGAGCCCCAGCGGGCGCGCCCAAGTAAAGCCCCGCCGTGGTCGCGGCCAGTGTTTGCAGGGCCTGCCTGCGTCGGTTCAATAGCGGGTGCTGTGTGCTCATGTGCCGTGTCTCCTGATCTCAGTGGTGTGGCTCTGTGTGGTGGGTTGGGTCAGCTTGGCAGGTGCACTGCGCCACGGCAGGTCAGCTGGGTGATGTGCTCGGCCGACAAGCCCAATGCGTGGGTCAGCACGTCAAGCCCGCTGGCCCCCAAGTCTGGGCCGGTGCGGCGGATGTTGCCGGGGGTGTCGCTGAAACGCGGCACCACCCCGGCCTGTGTGGTGTGACCCAGATCCGGATGGGGCACCTGCACCAGCATGTCGCGCGCCTGAAAGTGCGGGTCGGCATAAATGTCGGCAATCGTGTACACACGGGTACAGGGCAGCTCGCCCTGACGCAACAGCGCTTCCAGCGCGGGGGCATCGTAGCCACGCGTCCAGTTGGCCACAATGGCGTCGATGGCCTTCATGTTCTCTGGCTTGCCCCGGGCCTGGATGCTCTCAAAGCGCGGGTCGGTCAACAAATCTGGCTGCTCCATGATCGCCACCAAACGCCGCCAAGTGGGCTGGCTGTTGGCCGCAATCAACACCCAACTGCCATCGCGCGTGGGATAAGAACTGTTCGGAGCCATCGTGGGCAAGTTGCTGCCTTCGCGCTGCGGCACCAAGCCCAGCTTGTCGAAGGCGGGCACCACCGGCTCCATCTGGGTGAACGCGGCCTCGTACAAGGCCACGTCCACCACCTGACCTTTGCCGGTGCGGCTGCGGGCATGGATGGCGGCAACCGCCCCAAAAGCCGCGTACACCGATGACAAATAGTCCGTGGTGGCCAGCGCCACACGGGCCGGGGGGCGGTCAGGGTCACCCGTCATGTGCCGCACCCCGCCCACGGCTTCGCAAATGGCACCATAGCCCGGGCGATCAGCGTAAGGGCCCGTCTGGCCGTAGCCGCTGATGCGCACCATCACCAAGCCAGGGTTGCGCGATGACAGTGCTTCATACCCCAGGCCCAGACGCTCCATCACGCCCGGGCGGTTGTTTTCCACCACGATGTCCGCCTTGGCGATCAAGTCGGCCGCGATCTGGCGACCTTCTGGAATTTTCAGATCAATCACGATGGACTGTTTGTTGCGCAGGATCGATGCAGCGTACAGCGGCGCCCCGCCCACGTGCTGGCCCATCTGGCGCACGGGGTCGCCCTCAGGGGGCTCGATCTTGATCACCTCAGCCCCCATGTCGGCAAGCAAACGCGTGCACGCGGGGCCCGCAATGGTGTTGCAAATTTCTATAACTCGCAGTCCAGCCAGGGGGCCGGTGGCGGCGGGGTCAGTCATGGGCATGGCCCTCCAGTTGACGAATGCTTTCTTGTCCAGACTCTTCGATGCGCAAGCGGGTCAGCGAGACCATGCGCTCAACGTCCCCAGCACGCAGCGCCTGGGTGGCCTGTTGCCACAGATCGGCCGAGCGCTGACGCCGCGCCACCGAGGCCAGGCCCAATTTGCTGTAGCGCAGTGTTTGCAAAGACAAGGCGGTCAGCATGCGCTGAAGGCGGCTGTTGCCACATTGGCGCGCACACAAAATCAGCAGGCGGTAAGTGGTTTCGGCATACTCGTCGCCCGCGTCAGGCACTTGGGCCAAGACTTGCATGCGAGCGACCCCGGCATCGAGCATGGCCAGCAAATCAGCGGACGGGTTAACGGCCAGCTTGCGCGCCACCAACTCAAACAGACCCGCACGAATTTCCAGCAGCTCTTTGAGCTCTGCGGCAGTCAGCTCCGTCACGATGGCGCCGCGTCGCGCCAGAACCGTGGCCAAACCCTCACGCTCGAGCATGCGGATGGCCTCACGCACCGGGCCACGGCTGACGGCAAATTCATCGGCCAACTCCTGCTCGCCAATGCGCTCGCCGGGGGCCATGCGTCCAGACAATATGCGGTCGCCCACTTGGGCTGCGATCTGTTCGGGAACCGTCAGTGTGGGATCGCTTTGATCGGCGAACAACCGAAACGCCACCGCCCCCTCCCAGCGAGAAAAGATGTCGGCAGGGCCGTCCAGTGCTTTCATGGGGGCTCAGTTCAGCAAGACCAGCAGCTGTCCGTCGGCCACCGCATCGCCCTCTGCCGCGCAAATCTCGACCACCGTGCCTGCTTTGGGTGCGCTGACTGGAATCTCCATTTTCATGGACTCGACAATCAGCAAGGTTTCGCCCTCGGCCACCGCCTGGCCCACAGCCACCTCCACCTTCCAAACCGAACCGGACACTTCAGAGAGCACTTTCATGGTGAACCACTTGCAATTGATGTTGATGATGA
>JAHECM010000159.1 GCA_024641725.1 Limnohabitans sp.
GCCCCGGTGTGTGTGGTGGCCGACTTCAGGACGCTGGCGTTCACCCACCATGTGCCCCAAGAGCGTGCCAATTTGGCCACGCAGTGGTTGCGCAGCACCGGGCCGCAATGTTCAGAGGCGCAAATTTTGATGATCCGAGCCAACAGCGCCGCGTGGCTGGGGGTGGCCGACACGCCCGCCATCATGGGTTTGCTGGAGCGCTTGGTTGAGGCCCGGCAAATGGGCAAGCCTGAATTGTTGCAGTCGCTGTACAGCTCGCCTGCTGCAGAGCGCGACAACGCGCCGGATGTGGTGCGCGCCACAGGGGGCCTGCGAACCGTGGTGCCACCGGTCGCCCCGCTGCCGCCCATGATGCTGGGGGCACAAGTGCCTGCGATGCCAGCGATGCCCACGCAACCCCGGATGCCCTCTGAATAGGAGCTCGGTCATTCGTTAACCCGAATGGGCAAGAACGGCCTGGCTGTCTGGCGCTTTTAAACCAGCTGCTCCAGCGCGAAGGTGTCGAACGCCGATTCGCGCTGGCGAATCAAATGGGCCTGCGTGCCATCCACCAGCACCTCGGCGGCGCGGCCCCGGGTGTTGTAGTTGCTGGCCATGCTCATGCAATACGCCCCGGCAGACAACACCGCCAGCACGTCACCGGCTTGCACCACCAGTGGGCGGTCGCGGCCCAGCCAGTCACCGCTCTCGCAAATCGGGCCCACCACGTCATAGGTCACGGCCTCGCCAGTGCGCGCTTGCAAGGGCACGATGTGATGAAAGGCTTCGTACATGGCGGGGCGCGGCAGGTCGTTCATGGCCGCGTCCACGATGCAAAAATTCTTTTGCTCACCGGGCTTGGTGAACACCACCTCGGTCAGGCAGACCCCGGCGTTGCCCACCAGCGAGCGGCCCGGCTCGATCATGAGCTGACGCTGGCCGTAGCCGCGTGCATCCAGTTTGGCCAGCAACTGCGCCCACAGTGCATCGGCGGCAGGTGGCGTATCGCCGTTGTAGTTGATGCCCAGGCCACCCCCAAAGTCGATGTGGTGGATCGGCACCCCGGCTTTTTCAATGTCGGCCACCAGGTCCAAGATGCGGTCCATCGCGTCCAGGTACGGCGTCACTTCGGTGATCTGCGAGCCGATGTGGCAGTCGATGCCCACCACGCTCAAGCCCGGCAGACTGGCCGCGTGCTGGTAAACCTGCACGGCGCTTTCGTGCGCGATGCCGAACTTGTTGCCCTTGAGGCCGGTGGAGATGTAGGGGTGCGTCTTGGGGTCGACGTTGGGGTTCACGCGCAGGCTCACCGGCGCTTTTTTGCCCAGGCTCATCGCCACATCGCTGAGCACATCGAGTTCGGCCTCGCTCTCGACATTGAAGCAGCCAATGCCGATTTGCAGGGCTTGCTTCATTTCGGCGCGGCTTTTGCCCACACCCGAGAAGATGACCTTGGCCGGATCGCCGCCTGCGGCCATCACCCGGGCGAGTTCGCCGGCAGAGACAATGTCAAAACCGCAACCCGCATCGGCAAAAACCTGCAACACCGCCAAGCTGGAGTTGGCTTTCATGGCGTAGCAAATTTGCGCCTTGCGGCCCGCAAAGCCGCGCTGGTAGGCGGCCAGGGCCGACAGCATGGCTGCTTTAGAGTAAACAAACAGCGGTGTGCCGTGTTCGCGCGCCAATGCCGACAGGGCCAGGCCCTCGGCCATGAGTTCGCCGCTTTGGTAGGCGATGAAAGGGTGTCCGGGCAGGTCGGGGGTGTTCAGGTCGGTCATGTCAGCGGGCCGTTTGGGCGGCGGGTTCGGAGGCAGGATTTAAGGCAGGTTTGAAGCCAGACTCGGGTGCGGGGTGGGGGGCAGTTGCGGGCACGGCCGGGCCTGCGGGGGTGTGCCAGGGGTTGAGGGTTTGGGGCAGCGTGGCGCGGCCCACAGATTCGGGGGCGTTGGGCAGCACCAAAGGGCCTTTTTGACCACAGGCGCTGAGCAAGGCCGCACAGGCCGCAAGGGCTTGGGCGGTGACTAGAATCTTCAGAATTCTCAACATGCACGGATTGTAATGACCGACCTTGAATTTCTGGCCCAGGCCGAACGCTTGCTGGCCGGTGTGGAAGCCAGCTGCGACCGCATCAACGACGAATCCGATGCCGATCTGGACAACCAGCGCGTGGGCGGCATGGTCACCATCACCTTTGCCAACCGAAGCCAGATCGTCATCAACCAACAAAAGCCGCTGCACGAAATTTGGCTGGCGGCGCGTTGTGGCGGCTTCCATTACAAGTTTGACGGGCAATGCTGGCAAGACACCAAGGGCCAGGGTGAGTTTTGGGCCAGCTTGTCGCGCTACGCCAGCGAGCAGGCCGCTCAGGCGCTGGAGTTCAGCGCCTGAGTTGGCTCAGTTGCGGAACAAATCCAAAATGCGTTTGCGCTCGTCAGGCGCCGTCTCAGTCGGTTTGTCGGCAGCTTTGTCGCCTGTGCCCAAGCTGGTGATGCCGCCGCCGTGGGCGAATTCTTCAAACGCCCAGTCGCCGCCCGACTGCACCAAGCCCGCTGGCACGGCCGGCTCTGTCACCGGCTGACCGCGCAAGGCGCTGTCCATGAAGCTGATCCACACCGGCAAGCTCAGTCCGCCGCCGGTTTCGCGGTCGCCCAATTTGCGCGGGTTGTCGTAGCCGATCCAGACCACCGCTGCCAAATGTGGCTGGTAGCCCGCAAACCAGGCGTCCATCGCGTCGTTGGTGGTGCCGGTTTTGCCATAAATGTCGGTGCGTTTGAGCATGGCTTGAGCGCGAGCGGCCGTGCCAGACCGGGTGACTTCTTGCAGCAAGCTGCCCATCACAAAAGCGTTGCGAGCGGGGATAGCGCGCTGCTCCTCGGTGGGTTCAGGCGGCGGCGGGCTGTCCACCAGCAGTTTGCCTTTGGGGTCGCTGATGCGGGTGATCAAGTGCGGTTGCACCAAGAATCCCCCGTTGGCAAACACCGAGTAGCCGGTCGCCATTTGCATGGGGGTGACCGATCCTGCGCCCAGCGCCATGGTCAGGTAAGCCGGGTGTTTTTCTTCGTCAAATCCGAAGTGGCCAATCCATTCTTGCGCGTTGCGCGGTCCCACCGATTGCAGCACCCGGATCGAAATCATGTTCTTGGACTTGGCCAAGCCTTTGCGCAAGGTCATGGGGCCGTCAAAAGTGCCGTCGTAGTTTTTGGGCTCCCAGGGTTGACCGCCGGTCACACCGCCGTCAAAAAATAAAGGGGAGTCATTGACCACGGTGGCTGGGGTGAAGCCTTTTTCCAGAGCCGCCGAATAGATGAACGGCTTGAAGCTGGAACCCGGTTGACGCCAAGCCTGGGTGACGTGGTTGAACTTGTTTTTGGCAAAGTCAAAACCGCCCACCAGCGCACGGATCGCGCCGCTTTGCGGGGTGATCGCGACAAAAGCGCCTTCGACCTCGGGCTGTTGGGTGATTTCCCAGCCGCCCTTGGCGGTTTGCGCAATGCGCACCACCGCGCCACGGCGCAGCCGCACCGCAGGGGCAGCCTTGTCGGACAGGCCGGACTGCACAGGCTTGAGGCCCTCTCCGGTGATTTCGATTTGTTCGGCGTTTTGGCGCACCACCACGACCTTGCGAGGCCCAGCTTCGAGCACCACCGCCGACATCAGGTCGCCATTGTCAGGGTGGTCATCGAGCACGTCGTCGATGGCGTCTTCCATCTTCTTGAGGTCAGTGGGCAGGTCGATGAATTTCTCGGGGCCTCGGTAAATTTGGCGACGCTCAAAGTCCAAGATGCCTTGGCGCAGTGCGCGGTAGGCGGCTTTTTGTTCGGCGGCTTGCACGGTGGTGTAAACGTTCAGGCCGCGCGTGTACGTCTCAGGGCCGTATTGGGCAAACACCATTTGGCGAATGGTCTCGGCCACGTATTCGGCGTGCAGGTTGTTCTTGTCGGCCGATGAGCGCAACTTGAGGGGCTCGGCCTTGGCCGCTTTGGCCTGCTCGGTGCTGATGTATTTGTTCTCTTCCATCCGCTCGATGATGTAGAGCTGGCGTGAGCGGGCACGTTTGGGGTTGCTGATGGGGTTGTAGGCCGAGGGGGCTTTGGGCAGACCGGCCAGCATGGCCGCTTCGGCCACGCTGATGTCCTTGAGCGGTTTGCCAAAATAGATCTCACAGGCCGAAGCAAAACCATAGGCCCGGTTGCCCAAAAAGATCTGGTTCATGTAGATCTCAAGGATTTGGTCCTTGGTCAGCATGTGCTCGAGCTTGTAGGTGAGCAAGATTTCGTAAATTTTGCGGGTGTAGGTCTTCTCGGTGGACAGGTACACGTTGCGCGCCACCTGCATGGTGATGGTCGACGCCCCTTGGCTCTTGGTGCGGCCTAAGTTGGCCACGCCCGCCCGCAGGATGCCCAGATAGTCCACGCCGCCATGTTGGTAAAAGCGCGCGTCCTCAATGGATAAAACCGCATCCCTCATCACTTTGGGGATTTCGTTGATGGGTGTCAGATTGCGCCGCTCCTCGCCAAACTCTCCCATCAATTCGCCATCGGCGGTGTAGATGCGCAAGGGCAATTTGGGCCGGTAATCGGCCAGGTCGCTGATGTCGGGCAGGTTGGGGTAGGCCACCACCATGGCCACGCCCACCACCAGCACCACGGCCAGCAAACCCGCGACCAGCAGGCCGACCAGCCACAGCCCAAGCCGGGCGAGCCAGGACATCGCAGAGGGCGCGGAAGAAACCGAGGAAGCCGATTTGGAGGATTCTGAAGCGCTGGGTGGATGAGAGGACATAGGACTTTGGTCGGCCTTGGCGAGGTTCG
>JAHECM010000134.1 GCA_024641725.1 Limnohabitans sp.
GCTGTGGCCCGGGGCATCGCCATCGGGCGTGCGGTGCTGGTCGCTTCCAGCCGTGTCGATGTGGCGCATTACTTCATCCAGCCCGACCAGGTGGAGCCCGAAATCGACCGTCTGCGTCAAGCCCGCAATGGCGTGGTGGCTGAGCTGGAGCGGCTGCAGCGCGACATGCCCAAAGATGCCCCGCATGAGCTGGTGGCCTTGCTCGACGTGCACCTCATGCTGCTGCAAGACGAGGAGCTGACCTCGGGCGTGGTGCAGTGGATCAAAGACCGCCTGTACAACGCCGAATGGGCGTTGACCAGCCAGCTGGACATCATTGCGCGCCAGTTCGACGAAATGGAAGACCCTTACCTGCGCGAGCGCAAGGCCGACATGGAGCAAGTCGCCGAGCGGGTGTTGCAAGGCCTCAAGGGCACGGTCTCGCCAATGGCGCAAGTCCGTCAGCCCCAGCGCCCCCAGCAGGAGCTGCAATTGGGGGACACCGATGTACCGCTGGTCTTGGTGGCGCACGACCTGTCGCCGGCCGACATGCTGCAGTTCAAGCAAAGCGTGTTCGCGGGGTTTGTGACCGATGTGGGGGGCAAAACCTCGCACACCGCCATCGTGGCCCGCAGTTTGGACATTCCGGCGGTGGTGGGTGCGCGCACGGCCAGTCAGCTGGTCAAGCAAGACGATTGGATCATCATCGACGGGGACGCCGGTGTGGTCATCGTCGATCCCTCGCCGATCATTTTGTCCGAATACAGCTTCAAACAACGCCAAGAAGGCATTGAGCGCGAGCGACTGGCGCGCCTGCGCCACACCCCAGCGGTGACGCTGGATGGCCAAAAAATCGAGTTGCTGGCCAACATCGAAATGCCCGAAGACACCGCCGCCGCCATCTCGGCCGGTGCCGTGGGGGTGGGCCTGTTTCGCAGCGAATTTTTGTTCATGGGGCGGCAAGGCCACTTGCCCGACGAAGACGAGCAGTACCTCGCCTACCGCCGCGCTGTGGAGGGCATGAACGGTTTGCCGGTCACCATCCGCACGGTGGACGTGGGGGCTGACAAGCCGCTGGACGAGTCACGGCGCGATGCCGCGCACCTGAACCCGGCGCTGGGCTTGCGCGCTATCCGCTGGAGCCTGGCCGATCCGGCCATGTTCTTGACGCAGCTGCGCGCCATCTTGCGGGCGGCCGCTTATGGCAAGGTCAACTTGTTGGTGCCCATGCTCGCGCACGGCAGCGAAATTCGCCAAACCGTGGCGCTGATTGAGCAGGCCCGCCAGGACCTGGACAAACGCGGGCTGGTGCACGGCCCGGTGCGTTTGGGCGCGATGATCGAGATCCCCGCTGCCGCGCTGTCCTTGCGATTGTTCCTCAAGCACTTTGACTTCTTGTCCATTGGCACCAACGATTTGATCCAGTACACCTTGGCCATCGACCGTGCTGACGAGTCGGTCGCGCACCTGTACGACCCGTTGCACCCGGCGGTGCTGCGCTTGATCGCCGACACCATTGCCGAATGCCATGCGCAAGGCAAAGGCGTGTCGGTGTGTGGCGAAATGGCGGGCGACGTGGCCATGACGCGGCTGCTGTTGGGCTTGGGTTTGCGCAGCTTTTCGATGCACCCCTCGCAAGTGCTGTCGGTCAAACAAAAAATCCTGCGCTCTGACACCGGCAAACTCAGCGCTTGGGCGGTGCAAGTTCTGGACAGCGACGACCCGGCCGAGTTGGTCAGCAAGGTCTGAGCGCCACAGACCCTCAGGACTTGGACATCTTGGGCGTGCGCCCCAGCCAGGCCGCTCCCACGATCAGTGCGGTGGCCAGGCCAATGCTGGCATTGGGCGACTCGCCTCGGGACCACAGCAGCAACACGGTGGACAGCAAGGGCGTTAAAAAACTCAGCAAACCAATTTGACGCGGGTCACCGCGCTTGAGGGCGGCATCCCACAAAAAGAAAGCCGCTCCCAGCGGGCCCAGACCCATGCACAGCAGCCACAGCCCGTCTTGCGCTGAGAGGCTCACTGTGGGCTCCAGCCAGGCGTGGCAAGCCAGCGACAGCAGGCCTGAGACCCATGCAAACAAGCCAATCGCCGCCGTTGGAAAGGGTGGCACACGTTGCGTCAACAAGGAGTAACTGGCCCACACAAAGGCCGAAGCCAGTGCTGGCAAATAACCCCAGGCCAGGCCACCGTCCAGCGCCCGCCCGCCGGTGATGGCCAGCGCCGCTCCGGCAAACCCCATCAAAGCTGCCAGCAACTGGCGGGTGCTCAGCTTCAGACCCGGCAGAAACAAGGGCGCCATCACCACCATGCCCAGCGGCCAGAGGTAGTTGACCAAATTGGCCTGCACAGGCGGCGCATGGCGCAGCGCGATGAAGAGCAAGAAGTGAAAGCCAAACAGGCCGTACACCCCCAACAGCAATGTGGACAGCGGCACGCGCCATTGCCGAGGGTTCCATAGGGACAAGGGCAGGGCAATCACACTGCCCAGCAGCAAAGCCACCCCGGTCAGCCAAAACGGCGGCAAGTGCGACAGTCGCACGCCCAGCGTGGCCAAGCTGGCCCACAAGACGATGGCCCCAAGGGCCAGGTTGTTGGGGTGGTGTGGTTTCAAGGCCTTGCCGCGATCAAGGCTTGGCTTGGACGGCGTTCAGTGCCGCATGTGCCTGCTGGTCTGCGTGATACGAGCTTCGCACCATTGCGCCCACGGCGGCATGGGTGAAGCCCATCTCGTAAGCTCGAGCCTCGAACATTTTGAAAGTGTCGGGGTGCACGTAACGGCGCACGGGCAGGTGGCTGTTGCTGGGGGCCAAGTATTGCCCGATGGTGAGCATGTCGATGTCGTGGGCGCGCATGTCGCGCATGACGTCCAAAATTTCTTCGTCGGTCTCGCCCAAGCCAACCATCAGGCCACTTTTGGTCGGGATGTTGGGAAAGCGTGCTTTGAAATCTTGGAGCAGTTTCAGCGAGTGCGCGTAGTCGGCCCCGGGGCGCGCTTCTTTGTACAGGCGCGGCACGGTTTCCATGTTGTGGTTCATCACGTCGGGCAGGCCGTTCGCCAGCACGTCCAGGGCTTTGTCCAAGCGACCACGGAAGTCGGGCACCAGCACTTCGATTTGCGTTTGAGGCGACAAGGCGCGGGTGCGGGTGATGCACTGCACGTAATGGTCTGCGCCACCGTCGCGCAAGTCGTCTCGGTCCACGCTGGTGATGACGACGTAGCTGAGCTTGAGCTGGGCAATGGTCTTGGCCAGGTTGTCGGGTTCGTTCACATCCAGGGGGTCAGGTCGGCCATGACCGACGTCGCAAAATGGGCAGCGACGGGTGCATTTGTCACCCATGATCATGAAGGTGGCCGTGCCTTTGCCAAAGCATTCACCGATGTTGGGGCAACTGGCTTCTTCGCAGACGGTCACCAGTTTGTTGGCACGCAAGACGTCCTTGATTTCGTAAAACCGGGTGGTCGGCGAGGCCGCTTTGACGCGGATCCAGTCGGGTTTTTTGAGGACCTCGGCTTGTTCCACCTTGACCGGAATGCGCGAGAGTTTGGCAGCAGCTTTTTGCTTGGCCATCGGGTCGTAGTTTTCGAGTGTTTGCGCCTCGCGCACAACGCTGCGTTCTGGGGTGGGGTTGCTCATGGTGTTGCCTTGTGGATGGGCTGCTGCATTCACAGTCGCGCTGCGAGTTGGCTGGCCAGCACCTGGGCCGCTTCGTCCCAAGTGACTTGAACGCCGATTGTAGAAAGGTCGATGGTTTTCAGCCCAGCGTAACCGCAGGGGTTGATGCGATCAAAGGGGGTCAGGTCCATGGCCACGTTCAGGGCCGCGCCGTGGTAGGTGCAGTGGCGGCTGACTTTGATGCCCAGTGCGCTGATTTTCCCCAGGCCGCGAAAGGGGTCTGACGGGTGAGCTGGGCCGGTCAGGGCGGCATGGCCAAACGGCTCTTCCAGCCGCACGTAAATGCCCGGCGCACCCGCCACGCGGTGCCCGGTGACGCCAAAGTGAGCCAGCGTGCGGATGACCGACTCTTCCAGCTTGAACACGAATTCTTTGACGTAGTAGCCCGCACGCTGGAGGTCGACCAAGGGGTATGCCATGACTTGGCCGGGGCCGTGATAGGTCACTTGGCCGCCCCGGTTGGTTTGAACCACCGGAATGTCGCCGGGCATCAGAAGGTGGTCAGCTTTGCCCGCCAAGCCTTGGGTGAAGACGGGCTTGTGCTCGCACAGCCAGATCTCGTCTGGCGTGTCGGCCTCGCGCCCGGCGGTGAAGGCCTGCATCGCATCGTATGTGGGCAGGTAATCGACCAGGCCAAGTTGGCGAATCAGCATGGGGCGGTCAGAGCACGATCTTGACCATCGGGTGGCCGGTCAGGGTGCGGTACAGCTCGTCCAGTTGTTCCCGGCTGGTGGCGGTCACTGTGATCGTCACGCCCAAGTAATTGCCGCCTTTGCTGGGGCGCAGTTCAATGGTGGCAGGATCGAAATCGGGGTCAAACCGGGAGGCCACTTCGGCGATGGCTTCGGCAAAACCGTCCACCATGGCGCCCATGACTTTGATCGGAAACAGGCTGGGGTACTCGATCAGCGAGTCTTTTCGGGGGTCGTTGCCAGCGGGGGGGGTGGAGGATGCGCTCATGGGGAGATTATCGCCAGACCATCACGGCAGTGACGGCGGCCCAGCCCAGCGCAAAGTTGGTCAGCACCAAGGGGTGGATTTGCCCCAGCGCTTTGCTTGCCGCTGGCCAGTCCGAGGCGGCCACCGCGCGCCGCAGCCGTTTGAAGGGCGCAAACCACAGGTGTGCAAAAACAAGGCACATCAAGGTGCCCAAGCCCGACATGGCGTGCCAGCCACGGGGGGCCAGCGACAGGTCGGCGCTGGCAAACATCCAAAAACCGCTGGCCAGGAGAGAGCCAATCGACGCCCACACCATTGCAAAGAACCGACCCATCACCGCCGACATGAGGCGCAATCGCTCAGGCGGGGCCAGCTGCGCGATGGCCACAGGGCGCAGTGCAGCGAGCAGCAGCGTCATGCCGCCCAACCAAACAATGCCGGCGGCCAAGTGCAACCATTTGATCCATTCGTACATAAAATTCCTGTGGGTGTGTGGGGGTGCAAGGTGTGTTGCAAGGGGAGTGGGGCTCATTTTATGTATATAATTTGAGGCTCAGTGGATGATTCATGTGCAATTGTCAACTGGCTGTAATCAAAGCAACTCAGAATCATGTACAACGAAACTGAGTCTCACTCAGATGACTTTTCTCCTCTGACGGCTGAGCAGGCTCAAGACCTGCGCAAACGCCAACCCGTCTTGTCTGTGTGGCGCGTGGTTGGTGTGCAGTTGTTGGTGGAGCTGGTCGTGTCTGCGCTGGCCTTTTGGTTGGTGGGTGAGGCAAAAGCCTTGTCCGTGCTGTACGGCGGTCTGGCGGTTGTTTTGCCCTCTGCGCTGTTTGCGCGGGGCATGACAAGCAAGCTGACCTCTTCCAGTCTGGGTGCTGCTGTCGCTGGCTTCCTGGTGTGGGAGTTGGTCAAAATTGCGTCCACATTGGTCATGCTCTACATGGCCAATGTGTGGATCACGGGTGTGAGTTGGCCGGCGATGCTGGTTGGCTTTGTGCTAACGATGAAGGTTAACTGGGTGATGTTGGGCTTTGGCCGAATTTTTTACCCTAAGATTAAATTTAACTGAGTAAAACCGAATGTCGGCAGAAAATGCTCCAACCGCGGGTGAATACATTGTTCACCACCTGACGCACTTGCAAAACAAGCCCATGGCGGGCGTGATCGATTTTTCCGTTTACAACCTCGACTCCATTTTTTGGGGTTTGCTGTTGGGTTGCATTGGCAGTTTTGCCTTGTGGATGGCTGCACGCAAAGCCACAGCAGGTGTGCCAGGCCGCTTTCAAGCTGCAGTTGAAATTTTGATCGAAATGGTCGACAACCAAGCCAAGGGCATTGTCCACAATGCGCAAAGCCGCAAGCTGGTGTCACCTCTTGCCTTGACGGTGTTTGTCTGGATTTTCTTGATGAACTCCATGGACTTTTTGCCCGTGGATCTGTTTCACGGTATTTTCGAAGTCACAGGGCTTAACCATTCGATTCACTACTTCAGAGTGGTTCCAACAGCGGATCTCTCCAGTACATTGGGCTTGTCGACGTCGGTACTGTTGATCTGCTTGTTTTACAACATCAAGATCAAGGGCATTGGTGGCTGGTTTCATGAGTTGACCACGGCCCCATTCGGTTCGCATCCTGTGCTGTGGCCCATCAACTTCGGCTTTCAATTGATTGAATTCGTGGCCAAGACGGTCTCGCACGGCATGCGGTTGTTTGGCAACATGTACGCCGGCGAACTGATCTTCATGCTGATCGCTTTGATGGGCAGCACTGCCGCGTTGTCTCTGTCGGGTATTTTGTTGCCCATCGGACACATCATTGCCGGATCCATCTGGGCCATTTTCCACATCATGATCGTTGCACTGCAAGCGTTCATTTTCATGATGCTGACCCTCGTTTATATCGGTCAAGCGCACGACGCTCACTGATATCAACAATCACTTTCCTTTTCCTCAACCTTCCATCAATTTCCTTAGGAGCAACAAAATGGAACACGTCCTCGGTTACGTCGCTTTGGCAGCTGGTCTCATCATTGGCATGGGTGCCATCGGTGCTTGTATCGGTATCGGCATCATGGGCAGCAAGTACCTTGAGTCTGCTGCTCGTCAACCAGAATTGATGAACGAACTGCAAACCAAAATGTTCTTGTTGGCTGGTTTGATCGACGCTGCTTTCCTGATTGGCGTTGGTATTGCCATGATGTTTGCATTTGCGAACCCATTCGTTCTGAAGTAATTTAAAAAATACCAACAGAAAGGTGTTGCCGTGAGTATCAATGCAACCCTGTTTGTTCAGGCCATCGTCTTTGCAATTTTGGTGTGGTTCACGATGAAGTTCGTGTGGCCTCCTATTGCTAGCGCCCTGGATGAGCGTGCACAAAAAATTGCTGACGGTCTTGCTGCCGCCGACAAAGCCAAGTCCGAACTCGCCACTGCAAACGCACGTGTTGAGCAAGAGCTTGTGCAGTCGCGCAACGAGACGGCCATGCGCTTGGCTGACGCTGAGCGACGTGCTCAGGCCCTCATTGAGGAGTCCAAAGCGCGTGCCACCGAAGAAGGCAACAAGATCATCGCTGCTGCCAAAGCTGAAGCTGCGCAGCAAACTGTCCAAGCCCGAGAAGCACTGCGCGAGCAAGTGGCTGTTCTGGCTGTGGCAGGTGCAGAGCAGATTCTCCGCAAGGAAGTCAACGCTGGCGTGCATGCTGATCTTTTGAGCCGCCTCAAGTCCGAGCTGTAAAAAGCACCAGTCAGAGAAGACCATGGCAGAACTTGCTACCATCGCCCGCCCCTACGCAGAAGCGTTGTTCAAGGCGCAGGCATCCGATCTCGCTGGTGCGGCCGCATGGCTGGATGAGCTGGCTGCTGTCGCCGACAACGAGCAACTGCAACAGTACTCAGACAGCCCCAAGGTGTCCGACGAGCAGGCATTTGAGCTAATCTCTGGCGTGCTGCGCACAGCACTGCCCGAGTCTGGTAAAAATTTCTTGCGCCTCGTGATCGAAAACCGCCGCCTCAGCGCGCTGCCTGTCGTTGCACAGCAATACCGGGCCCTCATGAATGCGCAAAGTGGTACCGCTGATGCGGTTGTCCAAAGCGCATTCCCCATCGACGCTTCGGCTTTGGCTGATTTGTCGGCCACGCTCGAAAAACGCTTTGCGCGCAAGCTCAATGTGAGCGTTGAGTTGGATGCCTCCTTGATCGGTGGAATCCGTGTGGTGGTGGGGGACGAGGTGCTTGACACTTCGGTCAAGGCCCGACTGGAACAAATGAAATCGGCGCTCACCGCTTAAGCGGACGAGACCGGACATATTTAAAGAAAGAAGGAAAGAGTCATGCAACTCAATCCCGCAGAAATTTCTGAATTGATCAAGAGCCGCATCGAAGGGCTGTCCGCCAGCGCCGATATCCGCAACCAAGGCACCGTGGTGTCGGTGACCGACGGTATCGTTCGCGTGCACGGTTTGTCCGATGTGATGCAGGGCGAAATGCTCGAATTCCCAGCAACAGCCGAAGGCGCTGCCACTTACGGTCTGGCCCTGAACCTCGAGCGTGACTCGGTCGGTGCCGTGATCTTGGGTGAGTACGAGCACATCTCCGAAGGCGACACTGTCAAGTGCACAGGCCGCATTTTGGAAGTGCCCGTTGGCCCCGAGCTGATTGGCCGCGTGGTGAACGCACTGGGTCAACCGATCGACGGCAAAGGCCCCATCAACGCCAAAATGACCGACGTGATCGAAAAAGTCGCCCCTGGCGTGATCGCACGTAAATCGGTGGACCAGCCCATGCAAACCGGCCTGAAGTCGATCGACTCCATGGTGCCCGTGGGCCGTGGCCAGCGCGAGCTGATCATTGGCGACCGTCAGACCGGCAAGACTGCCGTCGCGATCGACGCCATCATCAACCAAAAAGGTCAGAACATGACCTGCGTTTACGTCGCGATTGGCCAAAAAGCCTCGTCGATCAAAAACGTGGTGCGCGCTCTGGAACAAGCTGGCGCAATGGCTTACACCATCGTGGTGGCTGCTTCTGCCTCTGAATCTGCTGCCATGCAGTACGTGTCGGCCTACTCTGGTTGCACCATGGGCGAATACTTCCGCGACCGCGGCGAAGACGCACTGATCGTGTATGACGATTTGTCCAAGCAAGCGGTTGCCTACCGCCAAGTGTCTTTGCTCTTGCGTCGCCCACCAGGCCGCGAAGCTTACCCTGGCGACGTGTTCTATCTCCACAGCCGCTTGCTCGAGCGTGCCGCCCGCGTGAACGCCGACTACGTCGAAGCCTTCACCAAAGGCGCCGTCAAAGGCAAAACAGGTTCATTGACGGCTTTGCCCATCATTGAAACCCAAGCCGGTGACGTGTCTGCCTTCGTGCCCACCAACGTGATTTCGATCACCGACGGTCAGATCTTCTTGGAAACTTCGTTGTTCAACGCCGGTATCCGCCCTGCGATCAACGCCGGTATCTCGGTGTCACGCGTGGGTAGCTCGGCTCAGACCAAGATCATCAAAGGCCAGTCCGGCGGTATCCGTACCGACTTGGCCCAATACCGTGAATTGGCCGCTTTTGCCCAGTTTGCCTCCGATCTGGACGAGTCCACACGCAAGCAACTGGACCGCGGTGCCCGCGTGACGGAATTGCTCAAGCAAGCCCAGTACAGCCCTCTGTCGATCAGTTTGATGGGCGCCAGCCTGTTTGCTGTGAACAAAGGCTTCATGGACGACATCGATGTCAAGAAAGTGCTGTCTTTTGAGCATGGCCTGCACGCCTACCTCAAAGGCAAAAACGCAGCACTCTTGGCCAAGATGGAGAGCACCCAAGCCCTGGACAAAGAAGCCGATGCTGAATTGACCGCTGCTGTGGCTGCTTTCAAGAAAAGCTTTGCTTAATTTCTACCTGATCAAAAGGAGCCGCTGATGGCATCGGGCAAGGAACTACGCACCAAGATCAAATCGGTGGAAAACACCAAGAAGATCACCAAGGCCATGGAGATGATTTCTGTCTCCAAAATGCGCAAGGCGCAGGAGCGTATGCGCACGGCCCGGCCTTACAGCGAGAAGATTCGCGCCATCGCGACTCATCTCGGGCAGGCCAACCCTGAGTACGTGCACGCCTTCATGAAGCAAAACGACGGCAAGTCCGTCGGCTTCATTGTGGTGACCACGGACAAAGGTTTGTGCGGTGGCTTGAACACCAACCTGCTGCGCGCCGTGACAGGAAAATTGCGTGAAGCACAAACCGAAGGCAAAACACCCATGGCTGTGGCCATTGGTGGCAAAGGTTTGGGTTTCCTGAACCGTGTCAACGCCAAAGTGGTGGCCCACGTGACGCATCTGGGCGACAAGCCTCACCTTGACAAGCTGATAGGCCCCGTCAAGGTGCTGCTCGACGCGTATGTTGCCGGTGAGGTGAGCGCTGTGTACCTGTGCTACAACAAGTTTGTCAGCACCATGGCGCAATTGCCCACCATTGACCAGTTGTTGCCATTGTCTTCTTCCAAAATGGAAGCGGACAGCAAAGCAGCCGGCGCGGTGAGCCATGGATGGGATTACCTCTATGAGCCAGATGCCCAAACGGTCATTGACGAGTTGTTGACCCGTTATGCCGAAGCATTAGCTTACCAGGCCGTGGCAGAAAACATGGCTTCTGAGCACGCAGCGCGCATGGTGGCCATGAAGGCTGCCACGGACAACGCTGGCAATGTGATCGGCGAGCTCAAGCTTGTTTACAACAAGACTCGTCAGGCAGCCATCACCAAAGAACTGTCGGAAATCGTCTCTGGCGCAGCTGCGATCAGCGGTTGATTCCCAGTTCAGCAAATTCAAATTATTTGGAGCGAAAAATGCAAGCCCAAGGAAAAATTGTTCAGTGTATTGGTGCGGTGGTCGACGTGGAATTTCCACGCAACCAGATGCCCAAGGTTTATGACGCTCTCAAAATGGAAGGCTCTGCGCTGACCCTGGAAGTGCAGCAGCAACTCGGCGACGGCATCGTGCGTACCATTGCGCTCGGC
Organism: Limnohabitans sp.; assembly: GCA_024641725.1. Lineage (GTDB taxonomy): Bacteria > Pseudomonadota > Gammaproteobacteria > Burkholderiales > Burkholderiaceae_C > Limnohabitans_A. The sequence continues at coordinate 10,611 of JAHECM010000134.1, forward strand.
TCTTCCGACGGTCTGCGCCGTGGTCTGATCGTGTTCAACACGGGCAAAGCCATCACCGTGCCCGTGGGTAAGGCCACATTGGGCCGCATCATGGACGTGCTCGGCGCGCCCATCGACGAGCGTGGTCCGGTCAGCCAAGAGCTCACCGCTTCTATTCACCGCAAAGCGCCTGCTTACGACGAGTTGAGCCCTTCGCAAGAATTGCTCGAGACCGGCATCAAAGTGATTGACTTGGTCTGCCCTTTCGCCAAAGGCGGTAAGGTCGGCTTGTTCGGTGGTGCCGGTGTGGGCAAGACCGTGAACATGATGGAACTCATCAACAACATCGCCAAGGCGCACAGCGGCTTGTCCGTGTTCGCTGGTGTGGGTGAGCGTACCCGTGAAGGCAACGACTTCTACCACGAGATGGCCGACTCCGGTGTCGTGAACCTCGAGAACCTGCCTGAGTCCAAAGTGGCCATGGTCTACGGTCAGATGAACGAGCCACCAGGCAACCGTTTGCGCGTGGCCCTGACCGGTCTGACCATCGCTGAGTCTTTCCGCGACGAAGGCAAAGACGTGTTGTTCTTCGTGGACAACATCTACCGTTACACCTTGGCCGGTACCGAAGTGTCCGCCTTGTTGGGTCGTATGCCTTCTGCCGTGGGTTACCAGCCTACGCTGGCCGAAGAAATGGGTCGCTTGCAAGAGCGGATCACTTCGACCAAAGTCGGTTCGATCACTTCCATCCAGGCCGTTTACGTGCCAGCGGATGACTTGACCGACCCGTCGCCTGCCACCACATTCGCGCACTTGGACTCCACTGTTGTGTTGTCTCGTGACATCGCATCGCTCGGTATCTACCCTGCGGTCGATCCACTGGACTCCACCAGCCGTCAGCTCGATCCTCTGGTGGTTGGTCAAGACCACTACGAAACAGCCCGCGCCGTGCAGGGCACCCTGCAGCGTTACCGTGAACTGCGCGACATCATCGCCATCATGGGTATGGACGACTTGGCACCTGAAGACAAGCTGGCCGTGGCCCGCGCTCGCAAGATCCAACGTTTCCTGTCGCAGCCTTTCCACGTCGCTGAAGTGTTCACCGGCTCGCCCGGCAAGTACGTCACATTGGCTGAAACCATCCGTGGCTTCAAGATGATTGTGGCTGGCGAGTGCGATCACCTGCCAGAGCAAGCCTTCTACATGGTCGGCACCATCGACGAAGCATTCGAAAAGGCCAAAAAGGCAGCGTAAAGCAGTGCGTCGGGGCGGTTGATGCAACCACCCCGCAACTTGCTTTTCACAGACCTTTTAAGGAGTAAACATGAACACCATCCACGTTGATGTGGTCAGTGCCGAAGAATCCATTTACTCGGGTGAAGCCCGGTTTGTGGCTTTGCCCGGCGAGTCTGGCGAGCTGGGCATTTACCCACGCCACACCCCGCTGATCACCCGCATCAAGGCCGGCTCGGTTCGCATCGAGAAAGCTGACGGCGGCGAGGAATTCGTTTTCGTGGCCGGCGGCATTTTGGAAGTGCAGCCCAACTGCGTGACCGTGTTGTCTGACACCGCGATCCGCGGCAAAGACCTCGACGAAGAAAAAGCCAACGCGGCCAAAGCAAGCGCCGAAGAAGCGCTGCGCAACGCCAAGACAGAAATCGACTTGGCACGCGCGCAATCGGAGCTGGCCATCTTGGCGGCTCAGCTGTCGGCCTTGCGCCGGTTTCGCGGCAACAAGTGACCCCGACCCGTTCACGGCTGTGAACCCGTCTCAAAACCCGGCGCAGCAATGTGGCCGGGTTTTTTCATCTTAGGTCGTCCTCGACCGCCGAGGGTTGCACGCCAGTGGCCTCTTTGCCACACCCCTGAAAGAGGCACAATGGGGCTCCCTTTTTTGCACGTCACCGCCATGAAAAAAGCGAAACTCCAAGCCGCCATTGTGGGCGGCACCGCCGACGACGTAGAGCAGGCTTTTTACGAAGCCCTGCACAACGCCGACTTACAGAAGTTGATGGCGTGCTGGGCTGAAGAAGACGAAATCGTGTGCGTTCACCCGGGTGGTCCGCGGCTCATTGGGGCAGGTGCCATCCAGCAAGCGTTTGACGCCATGTTCTCCAATGGCAGCGTGCAAGCCCGGCCCGAACGCATCCACAAAATCGAATCGCTGGCCTCGGCTGTGCACCACTTGGTCGAAAGAGTCGAGGTGCTCACGCCCACAGGCTCACAAACGGCTTGGGTGTTGGCCACCAACGTGTACCACAAGACCCCGCAAGGCTGGCGCATGGTGGCGCATCACGCCAGCCCGGGCACAGCGCAAGACGTGGCCGAGTTGGGGCAGCGCGCCCCCGTCTTCCATTGAACACCTACCGCGCGCCGGCATGGCTGTGGGGTGGGCATGCCCAGACCATCTGGCCGGCACTGTGGGCCCGGCGCAGGCACTTGGCAGCGCTGCCCTTCCTTCGAGAGCGCTGGAGCAGCCCCGATGGGGATTTTGTGGATGTTGACCGACAAGTGGCCAGCCATCCTGAGCGTCCGCTCTTGGTGCTTTTTCACGGCCTTGAAGGCTCATCGGGGAGCCACTACGCGCAAGCGTTCGCGGACTGGGCAGCAGAACACGATGTCCAGTTTGCCCTGCCGCATTTCAGGGGTTGCAGTGGAGAGATCAACCGTGCGCCGCGTGCCTACCATTCGGGGGACCATGAAGAGATCGATTGGATACTCTCGCGCTTTCGCACGCAGCACCAAGCTGCAGGGGGCCGGCAGCTGGTGGCGGCAGGTGTTTCTTTGGGGGGCAATGCGCTGATGCGATGGGCCGGGGAGCACGGCGCGCAGGCCGCAGCCAAGGCCGATGCCGTGGCCTGCGTGTGCTCCCCACTGGACCTGACTGAAAGCGGCCTGGCCATAGGGCGAGGCTTCAACAAGCAAGTCTACACGCGGATGTTTTTGCGCAGCATGAAGCCCAAAGCCCTGGCCAAACTGGTGCAACACCCACGCTTGTTTGACCGCCAGCGGCTGCTGGCCGCTGAAAGCTTGTACGAATTCGACAATGTGTTCACCGCTCCGCTGCACGGTTTTCGCGACACCGATGACTACTGGCTTCGAGCCTCTGCCAAACCGCTGCTGCAAGCGGTGGGCATTCCGGCGCTGGCGCTCAATGCTTTGAATGACCCGTTTGTGCCTGCCGCCAGTTTGCCCAACCGCAGTGGGGTGTCCCGCCATGTCACGCTTTGGCAACCGCCGCATGGGGGGCATGTGGGCTTTGCGCAAGGCGGTCTGCCGGGCCATGTGCGGGGACTGCCAGATGCGGTGGGCGCATGGCTGATGCAGGCGGCGGGAGTGCAGCTTGCACAAGGGGAGACTTTGCATGGATGACATCGTTCGCCAAGCCATGAGCAAGTGGCCGGATGTGCCCGACTGCGTGGGTTGGTTGGGCTTGGACAGCCGAGGGCAGTGGCACATGCGTGACGACCGTGTGCAGGCGCTGGGCCGCTTTCAGAGTGGCGTGGCCGGCGCCAAAGGCTCGGTGCTGCGGCACGAAAAACTGATCGATTTCATCCAACGCAATTACGAAGCCGATGCGCTGGGCCGCTGGTATTTTCAGAACGGGCCGCAACGCGTCTTTGTGGAACTGGAAGCCGCACCGTGGGTTTGGCGAATCGACGCAGACCATGTCCCTGTGGCCCACAACGGCGAGCGCACCAGCGTCTTGGCGTGCTTGCTGGATCCCTTGGGTCGGGTGTACTTGCACACGCCCTTGGGGCTTGGCTTGGTGCACACCTTGGACGTGGGCCTGGCTGCACAAGCCCTTGAGGCCGGAAAGTGGACGCTGCAAGAATGCGAAACGCAAGCACTTGCGCCGAGATACGGCTTTGTGCTCAGTCCTGAGGCATTGGCAGCAGTGGGCATGGCAGGCTGAGACGGCCGAAAAAAAGCCGACCCTAAGGTCGGCTGTTTGGGGGCAAAAAGCCAATTACTTCTTATCGCCTTCGGCTGCCGCTGGGGCTTTGGGTTCTTCAAATTTGGCACCGCCGTTGTTGGCCATGTAAGCCGCAGCGCGTGAAATTTCAATGTCGTTGAAGTCGCCACCGCCTTGAGCTCCCATGGCGCCTTTGCCTTTGAGCGCCGAGTTGGTCAAAGCCTCCAGGCCTTGTTTGATGCGCGGGCCCCATGCGCCAGCATCACCAAACTTAGGCGCGCCAGCGGCACCGGTTGCGTGGCAGGCGGCGCACTGGGCTTTGTAGACTTCTTCGCCTGATTTGAGCGGACGGTTGGCGTCACGCACTTCAACCGCACCCACTTTTTGTATGCGCATGGCCACGGCCTTTTCGGCGTCGGCGCTGCCGGGGGCTTCTTTGTTGGCCGAGGTCACGTAGTTCACCAAACCAATGATGATGAAAACGGGGACCACAAAAGACGCAATGCTGGTCCAGACGAGCTGCTTGGCGCTCTTGACGGGACCCGTGTGGGCTTCGTGTGCTTGATCGTGGCTGTTGTCGCTCATGACATCCTCTTGTTGGACAGGTTCAACGGGAACCCAAGTTTGACCGGAATCAACCGCGCATTATAGCGGCCCACCCTTCACTGACCTTGCAGTAAGGCGGTCGGTATGCAATTGCGTGAGATAATTCGGGCGCTAGAAGTGTGCGGCTGTAGCTCAGTGGATAGAGTATTGGCCTCCGAAGCCAAGGGTCGTGGGTTCGATCCCCGCCAGCCGCACCAACAGCAAGTTCGCCACCCTTTGAGGTGGCGTTTTTGTTTTTGGCGCTCAGTTGCGCTTGCGGCTGATGGGGTTCAGCGGCACGTCTTTTTTGGCGCGCGGCAGGCCAATGGGGCGACCTGATTGCCCCAGTTGTGAGGCCGCGATGTCTTCCTCGCTCGGGTACTGGCCCAGCAGCCAGTAGTCAAACACGCGGCGGGCGATAGGCGCTGCCTGGGCTGCCCCGAAACCGGCGTTCTCCACGATCACCGCCAGCGCAATTTGCGGGTCATTGGCCGGGGCGAAGGCCATGTACAGGGCGTGATCGCGCTGGTGCTCTGACATTTTGGACGCGTTGTACTTGTCATTTTGCCCAATCGTCACCGCCTGTGCCGTGCCCGTCTTGCCGGCGCTTTGGTAGGCGCTGCCTGCAAATACCTGGGCCGATGTGCCGGATGTGGCCACCCCCATCAAGCCGTTGCGGATCACATCCAGGTGTTCAGGCTTGAAGCCCAAGGAAGCGATAGGGTCTTGCGGCACAGCTTGCTGCTGGTGGGTCAGTGCATCTTGCGTGGCTTGCACCACATGGGGCGTGAACTTGTTGCCGCCGTTGGCCAGCATGGTGGTGGCGGTGGCCAGTTGCAGCATGGTGAAGGCGTTGTAGCCCTGCCCAATGCCCAGCGAGATGGTCTCACCGCCAAACCACTTTTGCTGTTCGGGGCGCTTGTAGGTGTTGCGCTTCCACGCGGTACTGGGTAACACCCCGCGCACTTCGCCGGGCAGGTCGATGCCCGTGATTTGGCCAAAACCCAGAGGCTTCATGAAGTCGTGGATGGTGTCCACCCCCATCTCGTTGGCGAGGGAGTAGTAATACACGTTGCTGGACAGCACGATGGAGCGCACCATGTCCACGGGTCCCAAACCGCCATCACCGTGGCTGCGAAAGGTGTGCCCGCCGTAAGTCCAAGACCCGTTGTCGTTGATGAGGGTGCTGGCGCTGCGTTTGCCGGTGGTCAAGGCGCCCAGTGCCATGAAGGGCTTGTAGGTGGAACCGGGCGGGTAGGTGCCGCGCAGTGCGCGATTGAGCAAAGGCTTGTCAATCGATTCGCTCAGGGCGCGCCAGTTCTCAACGTCGATGCCTTCGACAAACAAATTGGGGTCAAACGTGGGTTTGCTGACAAAAGCGAGCACCTCACCTGTTTTGGGGTCCAAGGCGACCAAAGCGCCGCGTCTTGGACCGTAGAGGTCTTCAATCAGCTTTTGCAGCTGAATGTCGATCGACAGCACGATGTTTTGTCCTGGAATGGCCGGGCGGCTGGACAAGCGACGTATCGCCCTGCCGCCTGCGGAAGTTTCAATCTCTTGCACCCCCGTGGTGCCATGCAACTCACGTTCGTACTTTTGCTCCACGCCCAGTTTGCCGATGTATTCGGTGCCCCGGTAATTGCCGTCTTCTTCATCGTCTTCGATGCGCTCTTTGTCTTTGACGTTGATGCGTCCGATGTAGCCAATCACATGGCTGGCCAGCTCGCCGTAAGGGTATTGGCGGAACAAACGGGCCTTGACGTCCACGCCGGGGAAGCGGTAGCGCTGTGCAGAAAACCGGGCCACTTCCTCGTCGCTCAGGCGGGTGCGAATGGGCAAGGAGTCAAAACTCTTGGACTCTTCGCGCAGGCGCTTGAATCGTTTGCGGTCTTTGGCTTGAATGTCCACCAACTCGGCCAGGGCGTCGATGGTGGTGTCCAGATCGGGCACCTTGGCCGGGGTGATCTCCAGCGTGTAGGCCGAGTAATTGCTGGCCAGCACCACCCCGTTGCGGTCCATGATGGTGCCGCGCGGCGGCACTGTGGGCAAGACGGCTGTGCGGTTGTCTTCGGCTTGTTCCAGAAGGTCTTCGTGGCGGATGATTTGCAAGTACACCAAGCGGGTGAGCAGTAGCACAAAACACACCAGAACCACCATCTGGATGGCCACGACCCGGGCTTGAAAGCGCTGAATGCTGGCCTGGTTGTCGCGCAGCTCGGCGAGCGAAGTCAGGTGCAAGCCCATGGTCAGAGTGGGCGGATGTTGTCGCGCTCAAAAGGGCGGCGTTGCGGTGCCAGCAGCACTGCGCCCAGCAAAGGCCAGAGTGCGGTTTGCAGCAAAGGGCACAACATCTGACTCCAATGTGGCCAGGCGTCTTGCACGATCAACCGTGTGGTCCACTCCAGCAGTGCGGCGAAGACAAACAAAGGCAGCACCTGTACCGTCTGCTCGCGCAGCGGAAACCATTGCACGCGGCGGTGCATCAGCGCCGCAAGATAGCTCATGCACACATAAGACAGCGCGTTTTGCCCCAGCAGAGAGGACTCGTGAACGTCCAGCGCCAAGCCCAGCAAGAAGGCGGTGAACATGCCCACGCGGCGGGGCTGGTGAACTGTCCAAAACACCAGCACCACCGCCAAAATGTCGGGTAACCAAGCCTGCCCCGTCAGCCCCAGCAGCATGTTCAGCAGCACAGCGGCCAGCAGGCTGAGGGCGATGAACCGGGGGTTGACGGGCAGCAGCAGCGGCTTGCCGGCGGGCATGATCATGGGGTACCACCTGCGGCGGAACCCGCTTGAGGTGCGCTGGCCGTGCCCCTGGGGGCTTTTTTGCGCGGGGTGATTTCTTCAACCAATGGCTTGGCTGGCGCGTCTTTGGCCGGGGCCAGCACCAGCAGGTGGCGTCCCCGGTTGCTGGCCATGGGGGTCGCATAGACCTTGGCAAAAGCCGTGTCGATGCGCCGGTCAATGCGCTTGACGCGCCCCACGTGCAGGCCCGCTGGGTACACCCCGTCAATGCCGCTGGTGGTGAGCAAGTCATCTTGTTGAATGTCGGCGCTGGCAGGCACAAAACGCAGCTCCAAGGAGCCGCCCAAAGCGACCGGGTCGCCAAAAGCCACAAAGCGCTGCCCGGTGCGCGCATTCAGCACAGGAATGCTTTGGTCGCGGTCGGTCAGCAGGGTGATCTCGCTGACCAGTGGGAATACGCGGGTGACCTGACCGACGACCCCAGCGACATCCATCACCGCGGCCCCGCTGACGATGCCCGACAGCAGTCCTTTGTCCACGACCAAGTGCGTGGTGTAAGGGTCAGAGGTTTCGTAGAGCACTTCAACGGTTTTGCTCGGTCCGGCATTGGGAGGGCGCAGTTCCAGCAATTCCCGCAAATGGGTGTTTTCTTGGATCAGTTGCTCCGCTTGCTGCAGTCGCTGCGCTTGGGCTATTGTGCGGGACTGGTACTGAACAGCGGCCTCTTTGGCCTCGTCAACCCCTTGCAGGTAGTGCCCCAAGGCCGTTGTCACCTGGCCCGGCTGCAAGGCCAGCCACTGCAGCGGTGTCAGCAGCACGCTCACCGAGGCCCGGATGGGCTGCGAAATGTTCATCCGCTTGTCAGCGGACATGAGCAGCAGCGACAGCACCCCCAGCAGCAGCAGCTTGGACAAGGCTGGCAGGCCTTGTCTGAAAAATGGCTGTGAACTGTGGTCCAAGGTGTCCAAGGCCATGAGACGTGCGCAGAAGGGGCCGCTTATTCGCTGGTGAAAATGCTGCCCAGCTGGTCCATGCGCTCCAACGCCATGCCGCAGCCGCGCGCCACGCAGGTCAGCGGGTCTTCGGCGATCAGCACGGGCAGGCCGGTTTCCTCGGCCAGCAAGCGGTCCAGGTCGCGCAGCAAAGCGCCGCCGCCCGTCAGCATCATGCCGCGCTCGGCAATGTCCGCGCCCAACTCGGGTGGGGTGTGCTCCAGCGCGGTTTTGACGGCGGACACGATGTTGTTGAGCGGGTCGGTCAGGGCTTCGAGGATCTCGTTGGAGCTGATGGTGAAGCTGCGCGGCACACCTTCGGACAGGTTGCGTCCCTTGACTTCCATCTCCTTGACCTCTGAGCCCGGAAAGGCAGAGCCAATCTTCTTCTTGATCGCCTCTGCCGTCGGCTCGCCAATCAGCATGCCGTAGTTGCGGCGGATGTAGTTGATGATGGCTTCGTCGAACTTGTCGCCACCCACGCGCACGCTGCCTTTGTAGACCATGCCGCCCAGGCTGATGACGCCCACTTCGGTGGTGCCGCCACCGATGTCAACGACCATCGAACCAGACGCTTCGGACACGGGCAGGCCCGCGCCAATGGCTGCGGCCATGGGCTCTTCGATCAAGTACACCTCGGAGGCGCCCGCACCCAATGCGGATTCACGGATCGCACGGCGCTCGACCTGGGTCGAGCCGCAAGGCACGCAGATGATGATGCGGGGGCTGGGGCGGAAGGTGCTGCGCGGATGCACCATGCGGATGAACTGCTTGAGCATTTGCTCGGTCACCGTGAAGTCGGCGATCACGCCGTCCTTCATGGGGCGAATGGCTTCGATGTTGCCGGGCACTTTGCCCAACATGGCCTTGGCCTCGTGGCCCACGGCTTGCAGCGTCTTTTTGCCCTGGGGGCCGCCTTCGTGGCGAATGGCCACAACGGACGGTTCGTCCAACACGATGCCCTGGTCGCGCACAAAAATCAGGGTGTTGGCGGTGCCCAAGTCAATGGCGAGGTCACTCGAAAAATAACGGCGGAATGAGGAAAACATTCGGGAATCCTTTGGGGCCCAGTCCGACGGTCGGACAGCAGGCTGTCAGAGCTGGGCACAGCGATCAAAAATCAGTGGTTTGCAGTGGGCTTGCAGGAGCCTGAAGCAAACACAGGATAATACCCGATCGCCCTTGTTTTAAGCGGTCGCACCGCCTGTGAATTTGGGTAAATCTTTGTCGCCAACCACCACTTTTGAACCATGTCCCTGACCTCGCAGGATATTGACCGGATCGCCAATTTGGCCCGTCTGGAACTGAAACCCGAAGAAAGTGAGCGCATGCTCGCTCAAATCAATGGCTTCTTTGGCATTGTCGAAGCCATGCAGGCCGTGGACACCACCGGCGTGCAGCCGCTGGCGCACCCCGTGGCCGCCGTTCAAAGCATTGCTTTGCGCTTGCGCGACGACGTGGTCAGCGAGCCCAACCACCGCGAAGCCAACCAGCGCAGCGCCCCAGCTGTTGAGCGGGGCTTGTTCTTGGTCCCCAAAGTCATCGAGTAAGCCATGAGTGATCTGCACAATCTCAGCGTGAAAGCGCTGGCCACCCTGCTCCAGACCAAAGAAGTCAGCGCGGTCGAAGTGGCGACCCGTTTTTTGGCCCGCATGGGCGGCAACCCGCACAACGCGTTTTTGGACATCGACAGCGAAGCCACGCTGGCGCAGGCCCAGGCCTCTGACGCCAAACTGGCGAACGGCACAGCGGGCCCCCTCGAAGGCGTGCCTGTGGCGCACAAAGACGTGTTTGTGACCCGCGACTTCGCCACCACCGCAGGCTCCAAAATGCTCAGCGGCTACCGATCGCCGTTTGACGCCACCGTGGTGCAAGGCCTGCGCAGCGCGGGCATGGTGACTTTGGGCAAGCTCAACTGCGACGAGTTCGCCATGGGCTCGGCCAACGAAAACTCGGCCTACGGTGCCGTCACCAACCCCTGGGACACGGCACGCGTGCCCGGCGGCTCGTCGGGCGGCAGCGCAGCCGCTGTGGCTGCTGGCCTGGCCCCCGCCGCGACCGGCACCGACACGGGCGGCTCGATCCGACAGCCCGCCAGCTTTTGCGGCATCACCGGCATCAAACCCACCTATGGCCGAGCCAGCCGCTACGGCATGATCGCCTACGCGTCGAGTCTCGACCAAGCCGGCCCCATGGCCCGCAGCGCTGAGGACTGTGCACTGCTGCTTTCGGCCATGTGCGGCCCCGACCCTGACCGCGACTCGACCTCTTTGGACGTGCCCGCCGAAGACTTCACGTTGTCCTTGGGGGCGCCGCTCGATGGCCTGCGCATTGGCATTCCGAAAGAATTTTTTGGCGACGGCCTGCATGCCGACGTGCGCGCTGCGGTGGACCTGGCGCTGGCCGAGTTGACGAAGCAGGGCGCCAAGCTCGTCCCCATCAGCTTGCCCCGCACCGAGCTGTCGATTCCGGTGTACTACATCATTGCCCCGGCCGAAGCCAGCTCCAACCTGAGCCGCTTTGACGGTGTCAAGTTTGGCCACCGCGCCAAGGACTACACCGACCTGGAAAGCATGTACAAGCGCAGCCGGGCCGAAGGCTTGGGCAGCGAGGTCAAGCGCCGCATCATGACCGGCACCTATGTGCTGAGCCATGGCTATTACGACGCCTACTACCTGCAGGCCCAAAAAATCCGCCGCATGATCGCCGACGACTTTCAGAACGCGTTCAAAGACTGCGACGTCATCGCGGGGCCCGTCGCCCCCAGCGTGGCCTGGAAGCTGGGCGAAAACGCAGGCGACCCCGTGGCCGACTACCTGGCCGACATCTTCACGCTGCCCGCCTCGCTGGCGGGCCTGCCTGGCATGAGCGTGCCTGCAGGCTTTGGCGCACACCACATGCCCGTGGGCTTGCAACTGATCGGCAACTACTTCAAAGAAGCCCAACTGCTGAACGTGGCGCACCGCCTGCAGCAAGCCACCGATTTTCACCTGCAAAAACCTGCAGGAGTCTGAACACCATGAGCAAACTTGTCCAAGGCTACGAAGTCGTCATCGGCTTCGAAACACACGCCCAACTGTCCACCAGCAGCAAAATTTTCAGCCGCGCCAGCGTCGCCTTTGGCGCCGAGCCCAACACGCAAGCGTGCGCGCTTGACATGGCGCTGCCCGGCACGCTGCCCGTCATGAACAAAGGGGCCGTGGCCCGCGCCATTGAATTCGGCCTCGCCGTGAACGCCCATGTGGCCGAGCGCAGCATTTTTGCGCGCAAAAACTACTTTTACCCTGACCTGCCCAAGGGCTACCAGATCAGCCAGTTCGAGATCCCGGTGGTGCAGGGCGGTGAGGTGTCATTCTTCGTAGAAGAAGAGGGCCAAACCGTGCCCAAAACCGTCCGGCTTGAGCGTGCCCACCTCGAAGAAGACGCGGGCAAATCGTTGCACGAAGACTTCATCGGGCAAAGTGGCATTGACCTCAACCGCGCAGGCACCCCACTCTTGGAGATCGTGACCCAGCCCGACATGCGCAGCAGCGCCGAAGCCGTGGCCTACGCCAAAGAGCTTCACAAAATCGTCACTTGGATCGGCATCTGCGACGGCAACATGCAAGAAGGCAGCTTCCGCTGCGACGCCAACGTCTCGGTGCGCAAGCCCGGCGCGCCCCTGGGCACGCGCCGCGAGATCAAGAACCTGAACTCGTTCAAGTTCATGCAGCAAGCCATCGACTACGAAGTGCGCTGGCAGATCGACCAGATCGAAGACGGCTACACAATCCAGCAAGCCACCGTGCTGTTCAACCCCGACACGGGCGAGACCCGCGCCATGCGCACCAAGGAAGACTCGGCCGACTACCGTTACTTTCCCGACCCCGACCTGCCCCCGCTGGACATTGGCCGCGACTGGGTCGAACGCGTCAAAAGCGAGATGACCGAGTTGCCCCGCGTGATGGCCGAGCGCTTTGTGCGCGATTACGCACTGCCCGAATACGACGCCGCCACGCTCACCCAAAGCAAAGCCATGGCCGCCTACTTTGAAGCCGCAGCCAAAGCCTGCGGCCAGGCCAAACTGGTCAGCAACTGGATCATGGGCGAA
>JAHECM010000163.1 GCA_024641725.1 Limnohabitans sp.
ACTTCTTTCACGTCAATCGCATAGGGCTTGATGATGCGGTTGGCGGCCGCAATCATGTCGTCTTGCGTGAGTTTGCGGTGCGAGGCTTTTTCATCGGGCTTGAGTTTGTCCAGCTCGACATACATGCGAAACACGTAACCGCCCTCGCGCGGCAGGATCAGCAAATTGCCTTCGTTGGCGGAAGAAATCAGACATTTTTGGCGAACATCTGGGAAGTCGGTGTTGGCCAAAATGTCCATCACCCCCCAGGCCTGGTGTGCGGAGTCACCGTGCAACTCTCCGCCGATGGATTTGCGCACAGCCGAGTGCGCGCCGTCACAGCCCACCACGTAATTGGCGCGCACGGTGCGGGTCGCCCACCAGTTGATGCCGCTGGCGTCCTTCAGAGTCACCGTGACCGGATGGTCGTCGGTGGTGGGGTCGATCGTGAGGCCCACCACTTCCCACCCGTAGTCGGGTTCCAGTCGAGAGGGGGAGTTCTTCATGTGCTCCAAAAACAACTCGTGCAGTCGTGCCTGGTTGATCAAGATGTGGGGCATCTCCGAGCTGTCGTCGGCCACATCCTGCACCCGGCCAACCCGATGGATGTGATCGGGATTCTTGGGGTCGGGCATCCAAAAGGCGGTTTGGTTGACCCAATAGGTTTCGCGTTTGACTTTGTCGGCAAACCCGAAAGCCTGGAACATTTCCATGGTGCGTGTGTTGATGCCGTCGGCCTTGCCCTTGATGATGTTGCTGGGCATGCGCTCGATGACCAGTGTCTCGATCTCAGGGAACTGCGCCAGTTGCGCAGCCAGGCACAAACCCGCCGGTCCGGTGCCTGAAATCAACACATCGACTTTTTCTGGCAAGGGCTCGTTGATGCCTCGGTTACGGCGATTGGGCGCTGCTGGTTTGATGTCGGGGTTGCCGCCTCGAAATCCGCTTTTGTAAAACTGCATGTCATGTCTCCAAAGAACCAATGTCGCCAAGCCGAAGGCTTGGCACAGGTCAAATGATATCTATGCTTATTATTGTTTGTCAAGTTGGTATGTATGATTACCAATACCAACCCACCACCCTGCCCAGTGTCCACTTGGGCGCTTGAAAAGGAACCCAGAATGGCCGTCCACGACATGGCGGGGCATTTGATACGCCGCCTTCATCAGCAATCGACCTGGGTCTTTGTGCAGCGCACCCAGGCGGCGGGTTTTGACATCACGCCGGTTCAATATGCGGCGCTGGACGCCATCGCGGAACAATCGGGCACGGACCAAGCGTGCTTGGCGGGCATGATTGGCTACGACCGGGCCACGATAGGGGGCGTCATTGAGCGGTTGGAAAAAAAGGGTTGGTTGCGTCGCGTCGTCAGCGACAAAGACCGCCGAGCCCGTCAGCTGTCGTTGACCGATGCCGGACGCGGCGTGCTTGCCGTCCTGCAGCCCGTCGTGCAGGACTTGCAAAAAGACATTCTGCAGCCTTTGAGCGAGGGTGAGAGCGCGCAGTTCATCGACTTGGCGCGGCAGATTGTGTTGCACAGTGCTTCGGCCGCTGCCAATTCTCCGCCAGCCAAGGCTGCAGCGGACGCTCCTTGAGACGGGTTGTGCCGACCGCAACGGGCCGTTCGTCACGTTGCCCGATGTATGATTATTTTTGGGTTCGGGCGGCCGTTGCCGAGCAGCCTGGCTTTTTGAACTTTGTGCGCAGACAGCGTGAACATGGGGTGATGTGTGTTGAATAAAAAATGGTGGATGGTGTGCGCTTGTGCCGCGCTGCTTGGGCTTGGACATGCGCAGGCGGCAGAGCCTGCAAAAGCAGCGGTGACGGTCAATGGCGTCAAGCTCAGTGGCGACGTGCTGGAGTTGCTGGTGGCCACCAATGTGGCCCAAGGGGGCAAGGACAGCCCCGAGTTGCGTGCGGCGCTCAAAGGCGAATGGGTGGCGCGCGAAGTGTTGGCGCAAGAAGCCAAAAAGCAAAAGCTTGATCAAGAGCCTGCTGTGAAGGCGCAGCTGCTTTTGCAGCAAAACGCCTTGCTGTCTGACACCTTGATCGCCAAACAGGCCAGCAAATTTGACTTGTCTGAGGCCAAACTTCGCGCCGAATACAAGCGGCAGGCCGACTTGTTGGCCGATGCCGACGAGTACCTGGTGAGCCATGTGGTGAGCGCGACCGAGTCCGATGCCAAAGCCGTGATCAAGGCAGCCAAAGATGGCGAGGCCTTTGACAAATTGGCGCGCCAAAAGTCAAGCGGCCCCACGGCGGCCAACGGTGGCAGCTTGGGCTGGCTCATGGCCCATCAGATCAATCCGGCGCTGTCCAATGTGATCGTCAACCTGGGCGAAGGCGGTGTCACCGCCTTGCCTATCGCCACGCCCGAGGGGTGGCAAGTGATTCGGTTGGACGGCAAACGCAAAGTCAAGGTGCCCACCTTTGAGGAGAGCCAGCAGCAATTGCGCACCGCCGTGTTTGCCAATGAGCGGGCCGAGTTTGTGCAGAAACTGGTGAAGGCGGCCAAAGTCGAGCAGTGAGCGGAACGCAGGACCGGAACACAGAACCGGACACTTGACCGGTCGCTGAGGCAGGGCGGCTAAACTTCGGCCTTTACTGTTTGACTGTTTGGCCATGTCCCACTACCACCTTTACGCGATCGGCAATGCGCTGGTCGATACCGAATACGAAGTCAGCGACGCCTTGCTCGCCGCCATGGGCGTGAGCAAACGCCACATGACCCTGATCGACAATACGCAGCGCACCGAGTTGCTGGGCCATGTGCAAGGTTTGCACGCCCGACGCACCGGCGGCGGATCGGCCGGCAACACCGTTGTGGCTCTGGCCCAGCTGGGGGGGCAGGCGTTTTATTCGTGCCGCGTGGCCAACGACGAGTTGGGCGACTTCTACACCCGCGACCTGCAGGCCAACCGGGTCGCCACCAACCTCACACACACCGCGGCGCACGAGGGGCAGACGGGCAGTTGCCTGGTATTGGTCACGCCGGATGCGGAGCGCAGCATGTGCACGTTTTTGGGGGCCACCTCGCAGCTTGACCGCGAAGCCCTGCACCCGCAGGAGATTGCCAAGTCCAAAATTTATTACATGGAAGGCTACCTCGCGGCCTCACCCTCGGGCTTGCAAGCCGCCGTGGAAGGCCGCCAGCTGGCCGTGCAGCACGGTGTGCAGACGGCGCTCACGCTCAGCGATGTCAGCATGATCAACTTTTGCCGCGACGGCCTGCAAGCCATGATCGGGGACGGCTTGGACTACCTGTTCGCCAATGAGGAGGAGGCCCAAACCTGGAGCGGCGAGACGGCGCTGGACAAGGTCATTCAGGCCCTGCAACCCCTCGCTCGCACGGTGTGTCTGACGCTGGGGCCTCGGGGCAGTTTGGTCATCTTTGGGGGCCAGCAAATCAGCGTGCCTGCCGTGCCGACGCAGGCGGTGGACACCAACGGTGCGGGCGACATGTTTGCCGGGGCGTTTTTGTACGGTGTGACGCACGGCATGGACCCTGCTCAAGCGGCCGCTTTGGCCAACCGCGCCGCGGCAGAGGTGGTGGGCCAGCACGGCAACCGACTGACGGCCGAGCGCTTGCAAGTCATCTTGTCAGCTTGCGCGTCTTGAATCTGGAGGAGTCTTTGATGAAAACCGCCCATACCGCCCTGGTGGCCAGTGCCACCCTGTTGGCCTCGTTCATGGCAAGGGCTCAAGCCCCGGCCGCTGACCATTTTGTGGGCGAGATCGGTGGCATGGCCGTCACCTCTCAGCCCTTGGTCAAAGGTGGGCCCAATAGCACCACGGCGCTGCCCTATGTGTATGGCGACTGGGGCCGTTTTTACGCCCGGGTTGACACCTTGGGCATGCGTTTGGTGCCCTTGCAAGACGGCCACCTTGAGCTGGCGGTCCGTGTCAGCACCGAAGGGATTGCGTCCAGCAAAACAGCCTACCCGGCGGCGGGCGACCGCAGCGCGCCACTGCCCATGGGCTTGGGCACGTTCCAGCGCACATCGCTGGGCGGGGTGTTCGCCTACGCCCTGTACGACCCCCAGTCGCGGGGCCAGTTTGGTGAGCTCAATTGGGCTGGAAAAATCGATGTGGGCGCAGTCAAGATTTACCCGCAACTGGGGGTGCAATACCGGTCAAGCGACTATGTTCGCCACCTCTACGGCATCACCGCTGCGCAGTCGCAGGCGACCGGTTTGGCGGTGTACCAACCGGGTGCCTCAGTGACCCCCATGGCCACGCTGCAGGCGGCGGTTGCGCTGAGCGGCCCCTGGTCGCTGCAATTGCAAACGCGCTACCGCCATCTGGACGCTGCGGTGGCACGCAGCCCCTTGGTCAACCGTTCCAGCCAAGTGACGGGTTTTGCGGCATTGACCTACACCCTGAACTGAACAACCTTGGCGGGGCAAGTCCATAGCCGCAGGCCGCCAAGTCTTTAGAATCCGCGCCACGGCCCGAGCGTCATCGGGCTTTATTTATTTACGCTTTAGAGGTTGAGCTATGAAACGCGATTATTTTTCTGCCGTCCCCCGTCACGACCGCCGTTTTTCGGACCCGCGCAGCGGTACCTGCATGGCCCTGATTGACGGGCGGTTTTTGGTCTGGTTGGCGCAACAAGGGGCGTTGGGCACCACGGGCGAGTCGGTCAACCGCCAAGGCTTGCTGGGCTTGTTGGCGCAAGCCTTGTCGCAAAGCGGTTTGGACGTCGATTTGCGCCGCGTGTACTGGTACAGCGACCGCTCGGACGGTTTGGTGATCGACGACCAGATCGTGCGCTTGGTGCAAGCGCACGACG
>JAHECM010000165.1 GCA_024641725.1 Limnohabitans sp.
TTGGATATGTCCAAGCTCAACGTCAACGGCGGCGCGATCGCGCTGGGCCACCCACTGGCCACCACCGGCGTGCGCCTGACCATCACCCTGGCCCGCGAGCTGCAACGCTCGGGCAAGCGCTACGGCATCTCCAGCGCCTGCGTGGGCGGTGGGCAAGGCATTGCGCTCTTGATCGAAAACCCACAAGGCGTGTAAAACATCCCGCAGCAGCGGCGAGGGCGCCGCTCCCACAACCACTGAAAAGGCAAACACATGAACATCCAAGGACAAGCAGCACTGGTCACCGGCGGTGGCTCGGGTTTGGGCGAGGCCACGGCCCGTGAACTGGCCCGTCTGGGCGCCAAGGTCGCCGTGCTCGACCTGAACATGGACAACGCCGAGCGCGTGGCCAAAGAGATTGGCGGCGTTGCCGTGCATTGCAACGTGTCGGACCCGACCAGCATGGCCCAGGCCATCGAAACCGCAGCCGCTGCGCACGGCCCCGCCCGCATCCTGATGCAAATTGCCGGCATCGGCTCGGCCAAGCGCGTGGTGGGCAAGGACGGCAACGCCGCGCCGCTGGAAGACTTTGCCAAAGTGATCAACGTCAACCTGATCGGCACCTACAACGCCGCACGCCTGTTTGCCGCCGCCTGCGCCAAGCTCGAGCCGCTCGAAGACAACGCCCGTGGCGTGATGGTCTTCACCGCGTCTGTGGCGGCTTTTGACGGCCAAGTGGGCCAGCAGGCCTACAGCGCCTCCAAAGCGGGTGTGGCGGGCATGACCCTGCCCATGGCCCGAGACCTGGCGCAACATGGCATCCGCGTGTGCACCATCGCACCCGGCCTGTTCAAGACGCCGCTGCTGGCCAGTCTGCCCGAGCCCATCCAGCAATCGCTGGCCGCCAGCATCCCCTTCCCCGCCCGCCTGGGCAAGCCCAGCGAATTCGCCGAGCTGGCCTGCCACATCGTGCACAACGACCACCTGAACGGCGAAGTCATTCGCCTGGATGGCGCATTGCGCATGGCCCCCCGTTAAGAGAGCCCCATGAGCAAAACCGTTGTTTACGAAGTGCAAGTGATGTTCGGTGACTGCGACCCCGCAGGCATCGTCTTTTTCCCCAATTTCTCCAAGTGGATGGACGCCTCGTCTTTGAACTTTTTCGTCAAGTGCGGCGTGCCACCTTGGCGCGAGCTGGTCAAGACGCGCGGCATCATCGGCACACCGCTTTTGGAGATCAACACCAAATTCATCCGCCCCGCCACCTACGGCGAAACCCTGCAAGTGCACACCAGCGTGCAGGAGTGGCGCGAGAAGGTGATCGTGCACAAGCATGTGGTCATGCGTGGCGAAACCGTGCTGTGCGAGGGCACCGAAGTGCGGGCCTTTTGCATCAAGCACCCCGAAGACCCCGACCGCATCAAAGCCATCGCCGTGCCCGAAGACATCAAGGCGCTGTGCAGCTGATTTTTGCTTTTTTCCCGTGTGTTCCCTGTGTCATTTCAACCTTTTTAGGAGACAAACCATGAACTTCAAGAAAACCCTGCTGGCCGTGGCCATCACTGCCGTGAGCAGCACCGCTGCGCTGGCCGACATCAACGTGGGTGTCAGCCTTTCCCTGACCGGCCCAGGTTCGGGTTTGGGCATTCCAATGCAAAAACAATTGCAGCTGTTTCCTAAAACCATCGCAGGCGAAAAAGTCAACCTGACCATCCTCGACGACGCCTCTGACCCCGGCAAAGCCGCTGCCAATGCGCGCCGCTTTGTGACGGAAGATGCCGTTGACGTGATTTTTGGTGCCAACCTCACCCCCACGTCAGCCGCCATCACACCGATCGCTTTTGATGCCAAGACCGCCCAGGTCTCGGGCGCACCGGTCCCCCCCCAGGGCGACAAAGAGTCCATCATCTTCCGTTTGCCCCAGGGCTTCCAGGTGATGAGCCACGCTGTGGTCGAGCACATGAAAAAGCAAGGCGTTAAGAGCGTCGGATTTTTGGGCTACGCAGACGGCTACGGCCAAGGCTGGCTGGTCAACATGAAGCCCATGCTCGAAGCCGCTGGCATGAAACTGGTCGGCGAAGAACGCTTTGCCCGCTCGGACACAAGCGTGACGCCACAGGCGCTCAAACTCAGCGCAGCCAACCCTGATGCGATTTTGGTCGTGGCGTCTGGCTCCGGCGCGGCCATGCCCCAACTGGCCCTGGCCGACCGCGGCTACAAAGGCAAAATTTACCAAACCCACGCGGCCGCCACACCCGACCTGATGCGTGTGGGCGGCAAGACCGTGGAGGGCACGTATGTGGTCTCCGGACCCGCCTTGCTGGGCGACCAGTTGCCCGACAGCCACCCCTCCAAAAAGCAGGCTTTGAATTTTGTCGCCAACTTTGAAAAAGCCCACGGTGCCAACTCGCGCAACCAATTTGCCGGTCACGCCTATGACTTCCAGATCACCATGGAAAAAGTCGTGCCCATGGCCCTCAAAAAGGCCAAGCCAGGCACACCCGAGTTCCGAATGGCCATTCGAGACGGTCTGGAAACCATGGGTCGCACCGTGTTCTCCCATGGCGTGATGAACTGGACCAGCAAGGACCATGAGGGCTACACCATGGAAACCGGTGTCATGACCAAAGTGGTGGACGGCAAGTTCAAGGTCGAATAAGACCCCACCCGGCACGCCAAATTGCTGCGCTCCTCGCGGTGACATCACCCTGTCACCGCGAGCCATGCCCGTCGACAAAACCCTTGTCATTGCGAGCGAAGCGCGGCAATCCATGGACTGCCGCGCTACTGCGTTCCTAGCGGTGGTGCCCTCGTAGCCAGTGCACGAATTTCACTTCTTTCTTTCATTTTCTCCAAGGCTCCCCATGGACTTTTCCATTGCCAGCATCTTGCTGCTGGACGGTGTGACCAACGGTGCGGTGTATGCCCTGCTCGGGCTGGCCACCGTGCTGGTGTTCACCGTCACACGGGTCATCTTCATTCCACAAGGTGAGTTCGTCGCCTACGGCGCGCTCACTCTGGCCATGCTGCAAACCGGCAAAACGCCGGGCACCGTCTGGTTGCTGCTTTGCCTGTCCTTGGTGGCCGCGCTGATGGAGCTGACCGAGCGTTGGCGTCACCATGGCCATGCCGCACGCGCGCTCCAGTCGGCGTTCAAAATTCTCGTCTTTCCCGTGCTGATCGCAGGCCTGTCCATCTGGGCTGCCCCCCAACAATTTCCGCTGTGGGTGCAAGCCACACTGAGCGTGGCCATCGTCACCGCCTTTGGCCCGCTGGTGTACCGCGTGGCCTACCAATCGCTGGAGTCCGCCACGCCCTTGGTGCTGCTGATCGTCTCGGTCGGTGTGCACTTCGCCATGACCGGCCTGGGTTTGCTGTTTTTTGGTGCCGAGGGCTTTCGCAACCCGCCTTTTTGGGACGCTCGTTTTGCACTGGGCCCGGTCACGTTGTCCGGACAAGCGGTCATCACCTTTGCGGTGTCGCTGGCCTTGATCGTCTTGCTGTGGCTGTACTTTGAGCGCTCCTTGCGCGGCAAAGCCTTGCGCGCCACGGCGGTCAACCGCACCGGTGCCCGCCTGATGGGCATCTCCACCCACACCTCAGGCCAGCTCACGTTTTTGATGGCCGCATTGATCGGCGCGCTGTCGGGCCTCTTGATCGGCCCCACCACCACCGTGTTCTACGACTCGGGCTTCTTGATCGGTCTCAAAGGCTTTGTGGCCGCCGTGATCGCAGGCCTGTCCAGCTACCCCGGCGCACTGGTTGGCGCGCTGTTTGTGGGCATCGTCGAGTCGTTTGGCGCTTTCTGGGCCAGCGCTTTCAAAGAGGTGATCGTCTTCACCTTGATTTTGCCCATCCTCCTCGTGCGCTCGCTGCGCAGTGGCCACTCCGACGAGGAACACTGACATGAACAAAAAATTCCCTGTTTTGCTGCTGGCCTTGGCCGTGCCCGTCATCGCCTTGTTGCCGCTGCCCGACTTTTGGATCGCCCAGCTCAACTACATCGGCCTGTACGCACTGGTCTGCCTGGGCTTGGTGCTGCTCACCGGCATTGGCGGCCTGACCTCGTTTGGCCAAGCGGCTTTTGTGGGCATCGGGGCCTACACCACCGCCTGGCTCACGCTCAACACCGGCATGTCGCCTTGGCTGACCCTGTTTGTGGGCCTGGCCTTGACCGCGGCGAGCGCCTTGCTGGTGGGTGTCATCACGCTGCGCATGTCCGGGCACTACCTGCCGCTGGCCACCATCGCTTGGGGCTTGTCGCTGTACTACCTCATGGGCAATTTGGACGCTTTGGGCAAATACGACGGCCTGCTGGGCCTCACGAGTTTGTCCATCCCCGGACTGCATGGCGACATCGACATTGGCCAAGGCCGTCTGTTCTTTGTGCTGTGTTGGGCCTTTGTGATCACCGGTGCCGTGGCGCTTTTGAACCTGCTGGACTCGCGCCCTGGCCGCGCCATCCGCTCGCTCAAGGGTGGCACCCAAATGGCCGAGGCCATGGGCATCAACACCTTTCGCTACAAAGTCACCGCGTTCGTGATCGCAGCCCTGTTTGCCTCGGTGGCAGGCTGGTTGCTGGCGCACTTTCAGCGCACCGTCAACCCGTCGGCCTTCGGTCTGAAGATGGGCATTGAATATTTGTTCATGACCGTGGTCGGCGGCGTCGGCTACGTCTGGGGCGCATTGGTCGGGGCTGGCCTCATCAAGCTGCTGGACGACTACCTGCAAGTGGCCTTGCCAGCGCTGATTGGTACCAGTGGCAGTTATGAGGTGATTGTGTTTGGCAT